>JBFLKV010000123.1:0-13863 GCA_040883365.1 Eubacteriales bacterium | reverse complement strand
TCCTCGCTGTATTCAAACATGGGGAACTCGGTTACCCATAATAAATCATAAGTTCCTTCTTCAATCAGTCCCAATTTTTCGGCCAGTTTCAAGCGCAAATTGCCCAAACTGTCATATACGATCTTATCCGTGTCCCCCACAAAAAAGATGATATCGCCGGTTTCAGCGTCCACTTCTTTAAGCAATGCACTAAGCTGATCTTCGGTAAAAAACTTGGTAATCGGGCTTTGCATGCCTTCTGACTTCATGGATATCCAAGCCATACCTTTGGCTCCGTAGATTTTCACAAAATCCACTAATGCATCGATTTCACGACGCGCAAATGTGTCGACTGCGCCTTTCACATTGATGGCACGTACGCTGCCGCCCTTGGCGACGACTGAAGCAAACACTTTAAAGTCTGTGTCTTTCACAAGATCGCTGACGTCAACAAGTTCTAAGCCAAAGCGGGTATCCGGTTTATCCGAACCGTAGCGGTCCATGGCTTCTTTATAGGTGATGCGCTTAAACGGTGTTTCAATATCTTTATCTAAGGCACTTTTGAATATCGATTTAATCAGGCCTTCGTTGACGGCCATGACATCGTCTGCTTCTACAAAGCTGAGTTCCATATCAATCTGAGTAAACTCGGGCTGACGGTCAGCACGCAAATCTTCATCTCTAAAGCACTTGGTAATCTGGTAATACTTATCATACCCAGATACCATCAAAATTTGTTTATATATCTGAGGCGATTGCGGCAAAGCATAGAACGCACCCGGATGAACGCGGCTGGGAACCAGATAGTCTCTGGCGCCTTCCGGGGTGGATTTTATCAACATCGGTGTTTCAATTTCCAAAAATCCATTGTCATTTAAATATTCACGCGTTACTTGCGCAATCTGATGACGCATCATCAGCACTTGCTGCAGTTCAGGCCGCCGCAAATCCAAATAGCGATATTTGAGGCGCAATTCATCGCGCACTTTGCTGCCATCCTCAATCTCAAACGGTGGGGTTTGGGCCTTGGAGAGCACTTTTAGCGCTTCCACCTTCACTTCAATCAGTCCGGTCGGCAATTTTTCGTTGATGGTTTCATCGTCACGCTTGACGATTTCGCCTTGTACCGCGATCACAAATTCACTGCGCAATCCCTCGACTTGCGAAAAATCCCCTTTGAATTTTGACGCATCAAAAACCACCTGCATCAAGCCAGAGCGATCTCTAAGGTCTATAAAAATCAACGCACCCAAATCGCGACGGGTCTGCACCCATCCCATCAAGGTCACTGGTTTGCCAATGTCCTCTATTGTAAAATTCGCACAATAGTCCGTGCGTTTCCATCCCATCAATTGTTCACTCATGTAAGATATACTCCTAAATTATTTTAATATTAAATATGATTAATCATCAAACTCTTCTGAATCTTCTATTTCAGCATCCTCATCATCTTCTTCACAAAAAACGATGATTTTCCCGGTCAGTGCGCCAACAACATGCTGTTCTACGTCCTTTTCGGGCAGCTTCACTTCTTCGCCGTTTTCATACCTCAGCGTCACGATCCCTTCAACCAGCCCTTCGTCTGTGATGATTACCGACTGAACGCCTTCTTTCAGCGCATCATCAAAGTCACTCGCCAGACGCGTTTCGGATGCCCTGCCTTGGTCCATCAATCTTCTTTCTATTTGCATTAGAAAAATGCTGGATTGAAATCCGTGTCCGCCGATATAAAGATCCGCTTGGTTATTGATTAAAATGTCCATATCGTCTTGTACCTTTTTTACCTATTATTTTGAAAGAGCACAAACCAATTCTTCAATGGTCAGCTCTATTTCTTGTTTTTCTCTCATATCTTTCAGCTTAATCGTGCCGCTGGCGAGTTCATCCTCGCCCATCACGACCACGTGACCAGCCCCGCATTTGTTCGCAAACTTCATCTGCGCTTTCAGGCTTCTGCCCATATGGTCCATATCCGCCTTGATGCCGCCATGTCTCAGCGCACCCACGATTTCAACCGCCTTCATCCTCGCCTCATCCCCTGCAGTACAGATAAACACCTCACAAAGTGGGGGTTCAGGGATTTCGATACCTTGCGATTCCAAAACCATCAGCAAACGCTCCATACCCATGCCAAAGCCCATACCCGGCATCTCAGGTCCGCCGATTTCGGCCACCAAGCCATCATACCGACCACCACCACACACAGTGCCTTGCGCGCCAATACCCGTGGCGATAAACTCAAACACGGTTTTGGTGTAATAATCCAAGCCCCGAACAATCATCGGGTTGATGGTATATTCAATCTTTAATATATTCAAAATCTGTTGTAATTCATCAAAATGATTCTGGCAATCCTCACAAAGATGGTCAATCATCTTTGGCGCATCTTTGACAACGGTCTGACAGCCTTCTTCTTTACAGTCCAAAATGCGTAAAGGATTGGTTTCAAAACGATCATTACACGTCTTGCAGAGTTTATCCAGATTATCTCTCAAATAATCTTTCAATAACTCGTGATATGCAGGTCTGCAAACCGGGCATCCGATGGAGTTGATGTTGAGCGCTATGCCCTGTATTTCCAAACTCTCCAAAAGGCTTTTGGCCAAATTGATGACTTCGGCATCAATCGTCGCTGCCGCAGAACCAAACACCTCCACGCCAAACTGGTGATGCTCCCGAAGCCGTCCGGCCTGCGGACGCTCATAGCGAAACACCGGGCAATTTAAATAGTACATTTTTGTGGGTTGCGCGTTGGCATATAGATTGTTTTCGATAAAACTGCGCACAGTACCCGCAGTGCCTTCCGGCTTTAGCGTAATCGAACGATTGCCTTTGTCCTGAAAGGTGTACATCTCCTTTTGCACAATGTCGGTGGTGTCCCCCACGCCGCGCAAAAAAAGTTCGGTGCTCTCAAAAACCGGCGTACGGCTTTCCCGAAAGCCAAACTTGGCCGCTTGCTTTCGCATCACGTCCTCTATATAGTGCCATTTATAACTATCAAAAATGGTAATATCCTTGGTGCCTTTGGGTGCTCTAATGCTCATTGCTGCCCTTTCTTCTTTAAAAAAATAAAAAGATACCACGTTATCTTGGGACGAGCCAAGCCCGCGGTACCACCCTTCTTTCCCAAAAAAGCATTCTTTTGGGCTCTTCTTCTTAAATATTTCATCGACAGAGCTGGTGTTTATTCTAAGAAAATCACGCGATGTTTCTGGTCTCAGTCCATTGCCAAAAACTCCCTGAAAAGGCGTGTACCACTTCTTTTCTTAAAACGTCCATCTCCATTTTATCAAATCATTATACATGGGTTTTTTTTGTCTGTCAATGAACCTTGCCAAGACTTAAAAACCCGTTAACACATTATTTTTTATAGTGTAATAATCTCATAGCCTTCTTTTAAGTACTTTAGCATGCTGGGGTGTCCGTTTAATTCATCATTAAAGGGAATGCCGCACGTTTTGTTGTATTCATACACGCCCATCTTGATGGAGCACGCTTTACAAACCGAATCAAAAAGGCCCAGTTCTCTGACATGCTTATAAACCGGATGGTCGGCTTCGTCCAATGCCTTGATGACACTGACGGCCTCACCTTCCAGAACAATAATGGCCTTACTGCCTTTGCTGTGCATTTCCAGAGCGTTAATCAGTACGTGATTAAAACACATCACTTCACCCTTAAAGGCAAAAAACGCATATTTTTTCATATCAACAATTACTCCTGTTCTTCTTCCTCAGGCGGTTTGTTTTTGTTTTTTATAAATATGGGTACATCCAGCACTCCGCTGTCGTCAAAATCGCCAAAGTCCATATGCACCTTCTTTTTAACCCCAGGTTTTACCGTTCCGGTACCCAAGTCGGTGTTAAATATATCGGTTAAAAGATCGGGATCATCGCCAAGACCATCCAACGCCGCTTCATCCGATGCTTCCTCTACTGTTTCTTCCGGCATCTCGGTAAACCCGGTCGCAATCACCGTGATATGTACTTCATCTTTCATATCAGCTTGCGTATCCGCGCCAAAATAGATATGCGCTTTGGGGTGTACCGCACGTTGAATCAATGACGCCGCGTCTTGAATTTCGGTCAAACTCATGCTCTCGTCACCGATTACATTTAATAGAACGCCTGTTGCGCCTTTGATAGTGGTTTCCAAAAGCGGTGATGCAATCGCTGCTTTGATCGCATCCAACACTTTGTTTTCGCCACTGCCGTCTCCAATACCCATATGGGCTACGCCATGCATAGAGAGCACTTTACGTACATCAGCAAAGTCAAGGTTAATCATGCCCGGACGGCTGATGAGGTCGGTGATGCCTTGAACACCCTGACGCAGTACATCATCCGCTTTCTTAAAACACTCCACCAGCGGGGTGCCCTTGGGTAAAATCAACGCGAGTTTTTCGTTGGGTATCGTCACGATGGTATTGACAGATTTCATCAGCGACTTATGACCCTCAAGTGCCGCTTCCATGCGATGCCCGCCTTCAAAAATGAACGGTAAGGTGACCACCGCCACCGATAAAATGCCAAGTTCACTGACAATATCAGCCACAACCGGCGCCGCGCCCGTTCCTGTTCCGCCGCCAAGACCCGCCGCAATAAAGACAAGATCAGCACCAGCTACCGCATCCTTAATCGCTTGTCTGGATTCGTGCGCCGCCTGTTTGCCGGTCTCTGGGTCTCCGCCCGAACCGAGTCCGCGTGTAATCTTTTCCCCGATCTGTATTTTCACCGAAGCCTTAGAGATATTAAGCGCCTGCATATCCGTATTGATGGCTAAAAACTCGGCACCCTGAAGCCCGATTTGAATCATACGGTTGACAGCATTATTACCAGCACCGCCAATTCCAATCACTTTTATTTTTGCATACATACTGCTTCCCACTTCAAAATCCAAAGGCATGGTCAGTTTCTCCTGTTTTATGGCCAGATTAGCAAGATGGCTTTATCCGGCCTAATAATTTTATGAATCATTTATATTTCTTCGTTGGACAATACGTGATCCAAAAGCCCAATCGAATTATGATAATTCGGTGATGAATAATTGGTGGCATCAATCTGCGGCAGAATAACTTTTAAGCCCAGATTTTCCTCCAAATATGCCACACTGCCCGTCATCAATGAAACGCCTGCACCGGTCAAATAGACCTTGGTTGTTTCCGGCAATTCCACGCGTGAATCATAGAGTGCGGTCTTTATCATATGCATCAGATGATCGGCTCTTGAAAGAATAATCTCTGCAATCATCTGCTTATCCACTTCTATAATGTCGCCGTTCTGTCGCACCGTTTCCTTAACGTGCTGGGGATAATACGTGTTTTCAAACGAAAAACGACGTTTGATACGTTCAGCAGATTCCATATCGATATCCAGAACCAGCGATAAATCACTGGTAATCTGTGCCCCACCGACCGGAATGACCCGTGAAAAAATCACCGTGTCTCCGTAGACGATGCTGACCGACGTATCGTAAAACCCAATATCCAGCAAAACTGAGGAAGCGTCTCGCTCCTCAACCGGAATCAAGAACAAAGCTTGGCAAAGCGTTTCCGGCTTAAAGCCTGCAATCGGGATGTTTAACACATCCATTATTGTTTTTGCTTCATATAAAAAACGCTTCTTTGCAAAAATAAACGAAAACTGACCTTCGATATGACTCGCCTCAACCCCCACCGGATCGACAAACAAATTGTCCTCATCCAGTTTAAAATACACGGGACTGGCGCTAATCATTTCATATTCATCCGGCACATCAAAACGCTGTGCGTTCTTCAGCATCCGCTCCACAATTTCGGGCGTAATCACTTTGTTATTGCCAATCAAATCCATTGCAGATGATGCACAGTGGACTCGGCAAAAGCAAGGCGGGATACCAATATAGGCGCGCGTTGGGTTTTGTCGTGCTTTTGTCTTCGCTTCTTTGATGGTCTTTTTCAATATCTCAGGAACCAATTCCAGCTCCTGCCATCTGCCTTTTTTAAAGCCTGCGTAGTTCACTTGCGCCAGCGAGACAATCTCAAACCGCCCCCTAGACCGCTTTCGGCCTATGGCGCAAATTACTTTTGATGTACCAAATTCCAATGTCATCACAGATTTGCCCATGCCGGTTTGATTCCTTCTTAATATCCAATATAGTGTATGTATAAAGGTGTATACCACTACATATACATAATAGCAGATGTGAACAAAATAATAAACAAGATTTTGTCAAAAACCTCTCAATCTTTGAGGTATTTAACCCATAATCACTTCGAATAAGCTGCAGAATCGCCCGATACCACATTAATTGTGCCGGTGGTGATATTGCTTTTCGCTAGTTCCTCTATGGCTTTTTCGATCCAAATGATTTTGTCCGATACCTTTTCAGCCTGACCAAACATCACAGTAAACCCGATATTGGTTCGCATGGTGATCTGGTTGATATCCGAAATATCCATCGTCATCACCATCTTAGAAAGCGTATTATATTCCACATCTTTCAGTATCGCCGTCAACGCATCGTACTGATATGGCGTTTGGGTGGAAAGGCTTTGGCCTGGAATGGCAGTAAAACCTTCAAGCCCGGTGATGCGCATCAAAGTATAATCCATCTGATCGATGGCTTCCAGCACATTACCTTGATTATCCAACACATAGTTTTTGTTCTTGCCGATCAAAAGCGCTGCGGGAATACGCTCGTAAACTTCGACGCGTACCGTGGACGGGTAGATGCGTTTTAATGCATAATACTCCAAGTAAGGATCGGAGTTGATATATGTCTTCACTTTATCTGTGTTGATTGCAAAAAGATTTTGGTCGGTTTTAATACCGGTCAACATCGCAATATAATCAGCTTTGATATTGACATTTCCCTCAACCTCAATCTTGGATACACGAAAATAGCGCCAGCCGATAAACAGCAGTGCGATAAGCAGAACAAGTATAAAAATCAACATACCTATACCCGAACGACGTTCTTGATTTTCCATATCAATTACCTTTCATCGGTCGGCTGATACGTGCCGACTGATTTGATTGACGATTTTTTAATTGATCCTGATGTCTGTTCCCAAAGTAGGAAATATTCAACATAATGCCGACTTCTCCCATAAACATGACAAGCGCGGTCAACCCTTGTGAGATAAAGGGTAGCGATACGCCCGTCGGCGGCATCGTTCGTGTGGCCACCGCAATATTTAAGATTGCTTGAAGGCCAATCATCACCGTAAACCCGGTGGCCATCAGCATACCAAAAACATCGGGCGCACGAAGCGCTGTGCGAATGCCCCGATAGATGAGCACGACAAACAAAATAATCAGAAACACCGCCCCGGCAAAACCCAGTTCCTCACAAAGAATGGAGAAAATAAAGTCCGATTCACCATAGGGCAAGTACAAAAACTTTTGCATCGAATTGCCAAGCCCGCTGCCCAAAAATCCACCCGAGCCAATCGCATAGAGCGATTGCAAAATCTGATAGCCTTTGCCGAGTGGGTCAAGTTCGGGGGTAAGATAAGCAAAAAGTCGCACATGCACATACTCTTGCGTTGTAATGACATAATAAGCGGCCCCCACCGCCAGCACAAGAAAGCCAATCAGATAAAAGAGATTGGATCCGCCACAAAGCATCATAATAAATGCAATCACAACGATAATCATGATTGCGGAATAATTGGGTTGTGGCACAATGAGCGCCGCGATGACCCCCACCACAACCAAAACCGGCCAGATGCCGTAAATAAACGATTTTATTTTCGGTTGATTGTCGTCAAGTATTTTTGCGATGGAGATAATCAAAAAGAATTTTGCCAATTCTGACGGTTGAATGGTGGTGAAACGCAAATTGACCCAGCGCTTTGAGCCGTTAATCTCAACCCCAATCCCCGGCACATACACCAAAATCAAAAGCGTAGCCGCAATCAGCAAGCCCCAGTATTTAAATCTTCCCAAAAAACGATAGTCGATCAGCATACCTGCCACCATCGCTACCAAACCCAAAATCGCGCCAAAAATCTGACGCTTAAAAAAGTAGAGTCCGTCGTTGCCATACTGCTCGGAGTTTTCGGCCTGATAAAAACTGGCGGAAAACACCATAACGATGCCGATCATCACCAAAACAATGGCAACCACCAGAATGGTATAATCGTATTTTCTGTCTCTAAACCGTTCCTTCAAGATTTTGCCCCCTAAAATCCATTGACGATCTCTTTGAATCTCTCTCCCCGTATCTCGAAATTACGGAACATGTCATAGGATGCACATGCCGGCGAAAGCAACACATTGTAGCCGCTGCTTGCGTTATGCCGTGCCTTGAAAACCGCTTCTTCAAAGGTATCGGCTGTGCAAACTTTTTTAAAGTCCGCTTTCATCGCGGCGGCCAGCAATTTATCTTTTACCTGACCTAAAACCACGACGCCTTCGATATTTTCGTTAAACGCTTCAAAAAGCGTGTCGAATTCATTTTTCTTGTCATAACCGCCCAAAATAAGAATGGTCGGTCGATCCATCGCCTTGATGGCATTGATGGTCGCATCCGGATTGGTGCCTTTGGAATCGTTGATATACCTGATGCCCTCATACTCCCGCACAAACTCAATACGGTGCTCAACACCCTTAAAGTTTTTCAATGTATCCGCAATCACCAATGCTGGAACGCCACAGACAAAGGCCAGAGCCGTACATGCCAGTGCGTTCTCGATATTGTGATTGCCCGGAATATATACGTCATCCGTCCTGCAAATCTCGGTCACCTTATTGCCGTCTTTGAATATGATTTTGCCGTCCTGTATGAAAGCGCCAAAATCCAAAACAGATTTTCGGCTGAACCACGTATTCTTGGCATGATGCTTATCTGCCATCGCACGGGTGATCTCATTATCATAGTTTAAGATGACAAAATCGTTTTCATCCTGATTTGCAAAGATCATCTCTTTACATTCAATATAGTATTCCATCGTCTCAAAACGATCCAGATGGTCCTCGGTGATATTCAAAACTGCACTGGCAATCGGTTTGAAATCCTCTGTGGTCTCAAGCTGCAGCGCCGCCGCCTCCAAAACCACCATATCATCTGGCCCGGTTTCGGGCGCCATCAGCGCAAAAGGTGTGCCGATGTTGCCTAATACAAACGTTTTTTTCTCTGTGTTGTCAAAGATAGCCCCAGTCAGTGCGGTACAGGTGGTTTTGCCATTGGTACCGGTGATGGCAACCAGCGGTGCTTGGCACGCGCGGTATCCAAGCTCTATCTCAGCAATAATCTCAATATCGCGTTTTTTAGCTTCTATAATAAAAGGTACTTTTTTGGGTGGAACCCCGGGTGATAGCACCAGCAAATCCACTGCATCAAGTGCATCAATCGGGCTGATTCCCAAAAACTGTCGGTCACTGATTTTTTCAAAAAGTGCTCTATCGCTATCGGTAAAATCATCAAGTTTACGGCTGTCGTTAATATAAACAGACGCGCCGTTTTTCTTTAGCAGTTTGGCACATGCGATGCCGCTTTTGGCCATGCCCACAACCAAAGCTGTTTTACCGTTGACTTCTAACATATCGATTAATCCTTAAATCTCTTTTATGATAATCCCAACAAAGTGAGCAAACACAGCACCGCCGTGATAATGCAATACGATGCGACGATCTTTGGTTCTTTAACCCCACCAAGTTCAAAGTGATGATGCAAAGGTGCCATGCGGAAAACCCGCTTTTTGGTGCGTTTATAATGTCCCACCTGAATCATCACGGACAGCGCGGTTAAAACATACATCAATCCGATAATCGGCAAGATCAAACTCAGTCTTGAAAAGATACCCATCACGCTCAGTGCCGCCCCCAGACCAAGTGATCCGGTGTCCCCCATAAACACTTTGGCCGGATAGGCATTGAAATGCAAGAAGGCCAAAAGCGCACCGGCCAAAGCCGCCGCGAATACCGCCATGTTCTGCATATCCGAAAGTCCAATGGTGCCTGACACAAAGGTGATGCCAAGCACACTGGAAAAGACAAAAATAAATGTGCCTGCGTTAATCATGGTCACCGAACCCGCCAGCCCATCAACGCCGTCCATCAGATTGACGCTGTTGACCATAGCGACCATCATAAACATCGTAAAGGGAATATACCAAACACCCATATCCCATTCGATATTAAAGAAAGGAACAATAACTTTGCTGCCGACGTCCGCATTAAAATATGCATACAGCGCCACCAGTAATGCGACCAAGACTTGTGCTGAAAACTTCTGTGATGCACGTAGCCCCATCGAGCGCTTTTTGGTGACGATGATTAAATCATCTATCAAACCAATCACGGTATAAGCAAGATATGCACCCAATGCCACCAGTACCATCTCATAGCTATCCTTAGCGAAGATTAGCGTAGCCACAATGACACCAATCAGTGTCATGATGCCACCCATGGTCGGCGTACCTTCCTTTTGTAAATGTGTCTGCGGACCATCGTCACGCACATGTTGCCCTGCTTTTAAACGCTTAAGCAGTGGAATAATGGCGTAGCCACTGGCCAGAGAGACCGCAAATCCGACTAATATCGCTAAAACCTGTGTTTTCATCTTTTAGTTCCTAACCTTTATGTTTAAAAAATATTATTAAATGACATTATATTTCATCCAGTAGCTCTTTGACTACCTTTTTTTCATCAAAGTCATATTTCACACCATTGATTTCCTGATATGTCTCGTGCCCTTTGCCTGCCAATATCACAATATCATCTGCTTTTGCCATCTGCATAGCGTGTTTCATCGCTTCTCTTCGGTTTTCGATAACCGTATAGGTGCCCTTTGTTTGCTTCATGCCAACTTCAATCTGATCTAGGATTTTAAACGGATCTTCAGTGCGCGGATTATCCGTGGTAATCACTGAAAAATCCGAAAGCCTACCCGATATTTCGCCCATGATCGGGCGTTTTTTGGCGTCGCGGTCTCCACCGCAGCCAAACACCGTAATAATGCGCCCTTTGGCAAACCGGCGTACCGAGGAAATCGTGCTTTCCAGGCTATCCGGCGTATGTGCATAATCCAAAATGACCGAAAATCCTCTATCTCCCGTCGGCAGTACCTGGCATCGGCCGTCCACCGCATGCATGGTCTCCAATGCTTCGATACCTACTGTCTGTGGCAACCCTAACATATCCAATGTGCTCAAAACCGCCAACGCATTGTATGTATTAAAGTAACCTGTCACATGCATATTCAGCCGTTGAACCAAATGGGTGTTTTTGTAGTAATTAAAGCTTAATCCCTCTGGCGCAACGTCGATATCGTCGGCCGTATAATCCGCTTTATTCTCAACCCCATACAATTTCACTTCGCCTTTTGCCGAAGCCCGCATGGTTTTGTATGCCCTATCGTCAGCGTTCAGTATGCTGATATTTGATGCGGCAAACAGTTTGGCTTTGGCCGCCGCATAGTCTTCAAAGTCGGTATGAAAGTCCAGATGATCCTGCGTTAAGTTGGTAAAGATGCCGATGTCAAAATCAATACCTGCCACACGTTTTAGCGCCAAAGAATGGCTGGAAACCTCAATCACGAGTGCTTCGCACCCTTCCTTAACCATTCGGTCAAGCAATGCATTCAAGTCGGGTGCCTCGGGCGTGGTGTGCTCGGTTTTGATGACCTCTTCGCCAATCATATTGTGGATGGTACCAATCATCCCCACCTTTTTGCCCGCTTTCTCAAGCGCACTTTTCAGCATATAGGTAATGGTCGTTTTTCCATTGGTGCCGGTCACACCGATTGTAATCAGTTTTTTGGCCGGATTGTCATAGAACTGACAAGCCATTTCGGCCATGGCCAATCGATCATCCGCAACCAAAACCTGCGGAATGTCGATATCCAATTTTCGAGTCACCATCAGTGCCGCCGCGCCCTGTTTTACTGCCGCTTCGGCGTAATCGTGCCCATCCGTTTTAAAACCCGAAATGCAGAAAAACAAATCGCCTTCCTTCACTTTTCGGGAATCATACTGTATGCCGCTAATCTCAGTTTCGGAAGCCCCGAAAATCTGGCATGATAAGGCGGCCGTTAATTCATCCAATCTCATATATAGTGTTTTTTTCCTTCAATCATCCTTTTTATATCCAATATATCATAATGGTTAAGCCAAGACTTAGCAAGTTTTTTATGTTCCGGTCAGCGTGATAATCGTCCCAATTTGAACCGTGAAGCCTGATGGGATACTCTGGTTGGTCACGATTTCTCCTTGTTGCTCCACATACACTTCCAAACCCAAATCTGAAAGAATCTGTGTCGCTTCCTCCAACGTCAATCCCACCACGTTTGGTACATCCACATATTCGGCGTTTTCGGTGGTCTTAGCGCTCATATAAAGCTGTACCGAGCCGCCTTTCGCCATCTCCTCGCCGGGTGCTGGTATCTGTGATACGACTTTGCCGGTGCCATCCATAATAAAGTTTAGTCCCGATTTTTCAATCGCTGCCGCCGCCATGCTGGAGCTAAGCCCCGTGACATTGGGCACTGATACATATGAATTCTCGGTAACGTGGGTTGCCGGTATGCCGAGATACTTTAAAGAACTTTCCAACACTTCTTTTACATAGGGTGCCGCGACCACCGAACCAAATATCTCTCCCTCGCTCGGTTCGTCAACCAGTATCAGCACAACCAATTCGGCATCGGTTGCCGGTGCAAACCCGATAAAGGAGGCAATATACTTATCCTCTAGTATTTCACCATTATCACCGTATTTCTGTGCTGTTCCAGTTTTTCCGCCCACCTTGTAACCTTCAATCTGTGCCTGCGTTCCGCCGCCTTCATTGACAACGGTTTGTAAAAGCTCACACATAGTCTGGCTGGTTTCTTCGCTAATCACGCGATGTACCACCTCTGGCTCAAACTCTTTCACAGTATATCCATCCGCATCAACAATTTCTTTGACCAACATGGGTTTCATCAGCTCGCCACCATTGATGACGGCCGAAACAGCGGTGATCAATTGCAGCGGTGTCACCGCGATGCTTTGACCAAAGCTGATATGTGCCAAATCGTAATCTTTGATATATTTGATGTTTTGTACAATGCCATCGGATTCATATATGGTTTCAACGCCGGTTTTTGCACCGAAGCCGAACTTATAGATGTAATCATAAAAAATATTGGTGCCCATCGCCAGCGCCATGTCCATAAATGCCGGATTACACGAGTTTTTGAGCGCTTCCTCAAACGTTTCTTTGCCATGCGGCAGATAACTACGCCAGCAGTTGATGCGCTTACCGTCCACCATCGAGTAGCCCACGCATTCAAAGTCATCAGCGACGGTCATCGCTCCGCTATCCAGCACAGATGCCGCCGTAATAATCTTAAAAGTCGATCCCGGCTCGTAAGCATCCGTAAACACCTTATTACGCACACGGTCCTGCAAAATCTCGGAATCATTTCGCGGTGGATTATTCAGGTCAAAATCCGGGTAATTCGCAATAGCCAAAATCTCACCGGTTTTCGGATTCATCACAATGCCTTGCGCGCCCACTGCCTGATGCTCTTTTACCGCATCCTCCAGCGCACTTTCCAAAAACATCTGAATCACTTCGTCGATGGTCAGCACAATATTGTTGCCATTCTCGGCGGGGATATACATGCTATCGCCGTATGGAATGGTATTACCCAGTCGGTCGGTTTCACCGACCAAACGGCCATCCTCGCCCGAAAGCTCCAGGTCATAACGGCCTTCAATGCCTTCCAGTCCTTCGCCATCGGTGGACGTGATGCCCAGCACTTGGGTTAAAAACGCACCATTTGGATAGTAACGTTTGGTTTCGGTGTAGTAGCCCACACCCGGCAAATCCATCGTTTTCATCACATCGGTGATGCTGCTGTCCACCTGTCGTTTAATCCAAACCTGCGACTTGGTTTCATCGGTGATGCGTGAAT
>JBFLKV010000122.1:0-3784 GCA_040883365.1 Eubacteriales bacterium | reverse complement strand
CTTTTTTGTACTGTCCCAGCGGTGTGTCATAGGCCGGGAACTTATATGCTTTCATCAGATTAATTCGTGTCAAAAATTCGTTAGCAGAAAAAACACCATTTAGGTTCTCACCATCAATACCCATAAACTTGGGCAATCCTGCGCCTGTACCGATGAATATCGCTTGATATCCCATTTCCTTTATTTCTTCCAGCGTCAGAACTTTCCCGATAACCATATTGGTCATCACTTCAACGCCCATTTTTTTCAGGACATCAATCTCGGTACCCACCAGTTTTTTAGGCAAACGGAACTCGGGGATGCCGTATTGCAAAACACCGCCAGCGGTATGAAACGCTTCAAATATCGTCACGCTGTAACCCAGCTTCGCCAAATCACCTGCGCAAGCCAAGCCCGCCGGTCCCGACCCAACAATCGCCACCTTAATCCCGTTCTTCTCAACTTTGGGGGTTTCCACGCCGCCATGCGCGATGGCGTAGTCGGCCACAAAGCGCTCCAGCCGTCCAATACCCACGGGTTCGTGCTTGATGCCCCGCACACAGCGCGCCTCGCACTGTTCCTCTTGCGGGCATACACGGCCACAAATAGCCGGCAATGCGTTGGTCTCAACTATTTTTTTATAGCCCTCGATAAACTTGCCTTCCTTCACCAGCGCAATGAACTCCGGAATCTTTACACTGACCGGGCATCCGCTGACACAGGGCTGATTTTTACACTCCAAACACCGTTCGGCCTCACCAATCGCCATGGCCTCGGTGTATCCCAATGTCACTTCTTCAAAGTTACGCGCCCGCACCTTGGCGTCCTGTTCGGGCATTTTGGTTTTTTCGGGTATCATATTTGCTTTTGCCATATCTTCCCCCTATTTATCCAAGCCAATGCGACATGTATGCGCGTCCAAGCTTTGTTTTTCTTGATTTTTGTAGACCTGACTTCTTCGCATCGCTTCATCGAAATCGATCAGATGTCCGTCAAAGTCTGGGCCGTCCACACAAGCAAACTTGGTTTCGCCACCCACGGTCACACGGCATCCACCACACATCCCTGTGCCGTCAATCATGATGGGGTTCATGCTGACGATGGTCTTAATATCATATTTTTTGGTTAGCTGCGATACGAATTTCATCATAATGAGTGGACCAATCGCGATAACCAAATCAAATTTCTCTCCGCTTTCAATCTCGTTTTCCAGCGCGGTGGTCACAAAACCTTGATTGCCGTTACTCCCATCATCGGTTGTGATAATCAGCTTATCGCTGACCGCTTTTACTTCATCCTCCAAAATGATCAAATCCTTGTTTCTAAATCCGCAGATTGCGGTCACGTCCACGCCCATCCCATGCAGCTTTTTTGCCTGCGGGTACGCGATGGCTGTGCCCAGTCCGCCGCCGATGACCGCCGCTTTTTTTACGTCATCGCCAAAATGGCTGGCTGTGCCCAAAGGACCGACAAAATCCTGCAATGCATCCCCTACATTCATCTCCCCAAGCTTTACCGTGGTTTTACCCACCTTTTGAAAGATGATGGTCACACTACCTTCTTCTCGGTCAAAATCCGCAATGGTCAGCGGCACGCGCTCTCCCTCTTCATCAATTCTAAAAATGATGAATTGCCCCGGTTCGGCCTTTTGGGCGACAAACGGTGCGTCAATTTTAAGCAACGTAACCTGTTCGTTTAGTTCCCTTTTTCCCAACACTTCAAACATTTTTTGCCTCTTTCTTCGTTCTTAGTCCTTGCAACAACTGTGTTGCTATCTTTTTTCCAAGGCTAATTATACCACAAGTTTTTAAGTTGCGAACGCCAAACCGCAAAATCCGCTTAATCATATCGCGATCCACAAACTGGCTTATTCGCACGCTTTTCCTTTGTTTGAGCAGGACAAATAAAAAAGCCGTCCTACACATATCGTGTATAGACAGCTTAAACAAAAAATAGGATTCTTAACGATGAGCGCGCTCCCAAGCGGAGATACCACCCATCAGGTTATGAAGATTGCCAACGCCTTTCTTATCCAAAAAAGTGGCTGCCGACATCGAGCGTGCGCCGGACAGACAATAGAGCAGAAGCTTTTTCTCTTCGCTGGTTTTTAGTTTTCCCACATTGCTAGGTATTCTATCCAGCGGAATATTGACCGCTCCTTTGATATGCCCTTGGACGAATTCCTGAGCGGTTCTGACGTCCACCAAAAGATAGTCACCACTCATTTCTTTTTTAAAATCCTCAGGCTTTAGATTTTTAATATTTTTACTGAACAACTTAAACATGTACATTCTCCCTTAACTATTATTACAAATGATCAAGTATATTTTACAAAACCCTTGGTGTTCCATCTGTAACAACATCACACAAAAAAAACCGCCTACACAATTCTGCGCAAGCGATCATTTTCTTTAATTTTTACCCGTTTAACTTGGTTTTGCCATCTAAACTTTTGGGTCTGCTCGCCGGATAGGATGCCGAATAATGGTTTTCATTTTTTCGGGTGCTGATTTTCGTGGGTCGGAAAGATATATTTCATGATGCCGACGCGCGCCATGAATGTCATTAACGTACCCTGCTTGCTTTGTATAGTCTTCCATATTTGCAATCGTTGCCGGTTCATCATCGTAGGGCCCGATATGCATCACCTGTACGCAAAGGCCTTCGGTGAAGTCCTCCAATCGTGCAAGTGATAAATCCAAATAGGGCTTCTTTTTTGCCAGCGTTTGCTTTGCTTTTTCAAACACCTCATCGGTCACAAAGTCCGGCTGCCTGATCATCGCGGTCCAAACGAATTGATCTTTGTCTTCAATGGCGCCGTTTCCTTTGAATTCACCGCCGTCTTCTAGTCGCCATAACCCTTCCAGTGGTGGTACCACATATGCAAAGTATCCGGCTTCGGGTTTATTCATGCGAATCCCATACGAAAGCCCATAGAGTATTTCTATCGCGCTAGCGTAGGCTTTGCTGGTGTTTGGGTTCCCTTTGCCATCCACCATGATAAACCGCATGTTGGGGACATCCACCACGGATGGCAATGTCTTCGGTGCATATAAGTCCTTTTGTGCTTTCTTAAAATCAAATGTAGCCATAGTGCATCCTCTCTTGTTCACTATTCTTGATTATAGTCTAACACACATAACTTGACACCTCTCTGTCAGGTTATAGAAGAAAAGGATGCGTTTTTTCTGGCTTTAAAAGCATATCGTTTCAGATTAAGCCAGAACCTCACCATTTGTGTCCAGCATCGCGATGCTCCAAGGAATCATCTTGCCCGACTTAATCAAGGCTTGCTTCACCGCTTCGGTCAGTCCGCCACAGCAAGGCACGCTCATGCGAAGCACCGTGATGGAGTTAATGTCATTGGCTTCAAGAATCTCGGCTAATTTCTCCGAGTAATCCACCATATCCAATTTAGGACAACCAATCAGTGTGACCTTGTTTTTCATAAACTGCTGATGCACGTTCGCATTGGAAAACGCGCTACATGTCGCGGCAACCAAAAGGTCTGCACCCTGCAAAAAAGGTGCGTTAGGCGCCACCAGCTTAATCTGTACCGGCCATTGGCGCAGTTCGGATACCACTGCCTCTTGGGGCACGGGTCTCTCTGGCTGTGGATTTGCTTTTCTCTCAAAGGTTTTGGCGTGGGTCGAAGGACAACCACATGCCATGGTTTCTTCTTTTGCTTTATTCTGTGCCATATGCCGTTCCACCGCCGCTTTGTCAAAAGGCACCGTTTCCTTCTCTTCAAGGGTTATCGCCCCGGTCGGGCATTCGGGCAAACAATCTCCCAAGCCGTCACAGT
>JBFLKV010000121.1:0-5893 GCA_040883365.1 Eubacteriales bacterium | reverse complement strand
TCGGCGGCTGGGGTGCTGGGTTCGGCTGCATTAGAACATGCCGTCAGTGCAATGCTTAAAACCAGAATCAAAATCACTGGTAAAACTTTTTTTCTAATCGAATTTATTTTCATTGTTAAAACCTCATTTCTCGTTATTTAAAACCAAAGGTCATATTGTCGGGATTGCCGCCATATGATTGCCCAGAGTTTAGGGCATCAATCGCGCGCATATCGTCTTCGCTTAAGTTAAAATCAAAGATGCTCGCATTCTCGATAATCCGTTGATGATTGACGGATTTTGGGATAATCGCCGTTTCGTTTTGCAGATGCCACCGCAACACGGCCTGAGCACCGGTCTTTCCGTATTTTTCGCCGATCTTATTCACCTGCGGCGCTTCGCCTAAGTGCCCATGAAACAGAGGCCCCCAAGCGGTGATGACGATGTTATTTTGTTTGGCAAAGGCTTTCAGCTCGGTTTGTGGATAGAATGGATGGCACTCCACTTGGTCCACAGCAGGGGTCTCGCCAAAGGTGTCGATGATTTCCTGAAGATGATGCGGCTGAAAGTTGCTGACGCCAATTGTTTTGACTTTTTCTTGACGCCTAAGCTCCATCAACGCTTCCCAGGTCTTTTTGCGCAAATCGGCATCCTGGCCCGGCCAGTGGATGAGATATAAATCGAGGTAGTCGCTGTCAAGACGCCTCAAGCTGTCTTCGCATGCGGTCAGAGTGCTTTTATACCCTTGATCGCCGTTCCACACTTTGGACGTGATAAACACATCCTCGCGAGCCAAACCGCTGGCTTTGACGCCTTTTCCGACGCCAGCCTCGTTTTGATAGAACGAGGCAGTATCTACCAGCCGATATCCGGCTTCCAGGGCCCAGAGCACGCTCTGCTCTGCCTTTTTTCCGTCTTCTATTTTATATACACCAAAACCGAACCAAGGCATCTCGTGTCCGTCGTTTAGTTTGGCTTTATCGTTAATTGTCATTTGCTAATCATTCCTTTCCTATCCTGCGTTGGCGATGGCCACACCCGTAAGCTTAAGCACTTCGGGACAAATCGTGTTGTCCTGCTGGTGGGTTTCGCTGGAGAGCCGCATAGATGAGGACACCGTCTTAAAATTGCCCGAGATGGAACCGCCGGTCACGTAGGTGGTTTTTTTACCGTCAAAGTATTTGCCTAAGCGAATTTCACCACCGAAATCGCCTGTGATTTCGTTCATCTGAAAATCGGAAAAAGCGATAAGCTCCAGATGAGGGTCTTTTTTTAGGTCGATCATTGAAAGTGCGCCACCTTCAATTTCGATATTTTCGATATGCCCTGTTGTCGGGACACCAAGGTACTGAGAAAACCGATTGGAGCCATGAAATTGCTGTAGAGCACCGTCTTTATATAGCGTGTAGTCTTTCAAATAAACGCCATCTGCATCGATACTGCGCGACGCAGAAGAACCCGGAATCATCGGACGCAAGTGAAGCGAAACCGGATCGCCGGTGATGGGTTCACTTTGTAGTTTTTCGCCGATTTTAATATCCGAATATTGCTGGTACACCATCTCTACACTGGCTTTTTGCATGAAGTAGCCAAAAAACTCGGGCACGCTGGTACGCGTCAGCAAAACAGGCACATCGCCAATATCTTGCATGGGCACCGCAGAGGAGCGTAGCCTTGCGGTCTCCAATGCATCTTTGGTAAGGCTTTTTAGCTTTTCCAGATCCACATCCGAAAAACGGAAGACATTGAAAATCTCAACCGCATCGCCGTTCGTAGGCAACCAGTCCACGATCAGCTCAATTTCGCCGTAATAGGTGGTAAAAGCCTGATCCACACCCCGCGAATTTAAAAGCCGATGTTTTGTTCTCTGTAAAAAGAGCTCAACCGAGTTGATTCGTCCATCTTCATGGGTGTCTTGGCTATAGAGCGCTTTGATAATGCTGGTGGCCAGCTCCATGGGGTCTTTGCCGGCTGTGCTGCAGGGCACGGGTGCGGCGTCATTTTCGCGTTTATCCACCAAATCATAGTTTTCATTTTGAACAAAGGAAGCGCCCAATACCAGGTCATCCAGCGCAGCATTCAATTCGGCCTCGGTTGTTGCGGGAGGCAGCGTGGTTGTTGCGGAGCCTTTATAGGTTTTCCCGTCTTTTTCATAGTCCTTATAGACGGTCAGGCGATTCTTGGTCACCTGTTTTGTGCGATTCATGTCCATTTTTTCTTTGATAAAGAAAAACTCATGCGATTCGGTCATGGCGTGATTAATCAGCCATCCGTCCACATCCTTACGGTTTTTTAATATATTGATCATGCTTTTTAAGCTTTTGTCCATTATCCAAGCCTCCCAGTCAGTTTGATATATGTGCCCCCGATGGAGGTTTTCATCCATTCTTTGTAGCCCTTGCCACAGTGTCCGCCGCCATATAAGGAAAGCTCGCCGTCCGACACAGCTGTGATGGATTTTAATACATCCGGCACATATCCGGTCATCAATACCGGCGCGACAATTTTGCCGGTCAGTTTTCCGTCCTTAATCTCACGACCTTTGGAGATCATGCATTGAATGCCCCAGTTTTTTGGGTCCTCCATGCCGCTTTTGTAGTTTTCCAAAAGATAGCCGTGCTTGATGGAAGCAATCATGTCCGAAAGCTTATCTTTGCCGGGCGCAAAAAAGGTATTGGTCATTCTGGCATACGCTTTGCGCTCAAAGGTTTCGCGGCGGCCATTGCCCGTGGGCGGTGTGCCCAGCCGAACAGCCGAAAGCAGATCGGATATACCGGCTTTTAAAACGCCGTTTTCGATGATTTTGGTATCTGTGCCAAAAACACCTTCGTCGTCAAAAAGGAAGGAAGCGACGTTTTCAGCGCTGGTAGCACCGTCGTGCATGTCCAATATTTCGGAGGCTACGTATTTATCGATATATTCTGCGCCTTTGGCCCGCTCTTTGACGAACATATCCATCTCAACACCATGCCCAAATGCCTCATGGGCAATCAGGCCGGTCACTTGCGGATCGCAGATGACTTCATAGGTGCCGGGGGCTACGCGTTCAGCCGATAGCAGCTCCACAGCGTCGTCGATGATTTTGTGGGTGACGTCTTTGAGTTCATCCAAAACCTCGACGCCCTTGTTGCCCGAAACACCACCGTATTCGTACTGCATATTACCGTCCTTAGCCACCAATGCCAGCGCGTTGGCCGTGGCGAAGGTGTAGGCTTGTTTGGAGACACTGTCCTTAGTATAGAAAGCTTTGCAGATGGTCAGGTCATTATAGATGACCTTAAAATCAATCAGCTGATCGCAGTAGGCTTTGCCGTCTTCCATGATTTCGGCCATGCGTTGAATCTTATCGGCAGTAGAGACCGAAGAAGGCAAAACTTTGACATCCGCTTCAAAAGTTTCAGTTTTTCCGTATGCCGTCGGTGCGGGTAAAGCACTGGTTTCTATCCCGGCCGCCTGCATTGCGGCCAAATCCTTCTTGGCAGTAGTCGATATCTTTTGAACTAGGTTGTTAAGGTTGCCTTCGGTCAACTCGTTGAATGAATGCTCCGAATACCCGGTTCCGTTATAGACGCGGGCAACAAAACCCCGCTCGGCCAACATACCGTCGTCCACGCTGGTGCCTGAAAAACCCACCGCCAACTTTTTGCCTTGGCAGTCGGTAGCTAAAACCGAAACGCCGTCAAAACGTTCACTTAATTCTTTAACCAGTGATTTGACTAGCGGTTCGACATGATTAATATGTTCACTTAATTGTACTTTCATCATTTTCCTCGTTCGCTTAGTATTTATTTAGTTTTATTATAGCGCAAAGTCATAAAGTTAATCATGACTATTTTATTAAGTTTTTTGCATAAGATGTCATTTAGGCGAATGGATATAAAAAAACACCGCACGGGTTTCGCGCGATGTTGTGGGTTTGCTCGGAATTATTTTTTATTTCGGATATAGTTGTTGGCGCCGCCGGCGTTCGGTGCTTTTCGAAGTTCTATATCAAACTTCTTCAGCGAGTTAATAAAGTCCGAAAGCTTTTTGTAGCCATAGTTTCGTGTGTCAAAGTCCGTGTAGCGCTTGGAGAGTTTGGAGCCGACTTCACCCAAATTGGCCCAGCCGTCATCACCGCTGCTTTTGTCCACAATGTCCGTGATGGCCACGATAATCTTGGCCTCACTGGTGGTGGAACCGGCTTTATAGGTGCTTTTTTGCTTGCCAGAGGGCGCGTTTTTGTTGTCGTCCATCTGCGCCAATGCTTCCAGCAGTTTAAACTGTACGCACGAATCACGGAAGGCTTTCGGTGTTTTTTCTTCACCCATGCCAAGGACATACATACCGCTCTCACGCAGGCGTGACGCCAAACGTGTAAAGTCACTATCGCTGGAAACCAAACAAAAGCCTTCAACTCGGCCGGTATAGAGGATATCCATTGCATCGATAATCAGCGATGCATCGGTGGCATTTTTGCCCTTGGTGTAGCTGTATTGCTGAATGGGCGTGATGGAATGATCCAACAGCACGTTTTTCCAAGAACTCATATTCGAAGTGGTCCAATCCCCGTAGATACGCTTGTAGGTGGGCGTGCCGTGGTTGGATATCTCGTTTAAGATACTTTTTATATATTTTGATGAAACATTATCTGCATCGATCAGCACAGCTAATCGTCTGTCATTTTCCATAGAAACCTCACTTATATTTATACTACTATCATTTAAACATATGGCTGGCATAAAATCAACGGAAACAAAAAGGGCCGTATTCTTATACGGCCCCGAAGATGGATACTTTATTCATACATCATGGCAGGTAACCAGTAGGTATTATTATAGATATCCGTCAAAAGATAGGTAAATAACACCGGGTCATCGCCCACGGAAACGTTGGAAATCTCAATTTCACCCGAAACAGTGAGAGGATCGCCAAAATAATAGGAATCGTCATAGGTCTCATCATAGTTATAGAAATAGCAGATGAAATCCAGAACATCGCCATCGACGAGTTGGGTTAAACCTTTTGCAACCGAACCGTCATCATAAACCGTCCGCGCACCCAACACTTCGCCATACGGTACGTCGTTGGTGAAGCTTAAAATGATTTGCACTTCTTCGCCGTTGAGCTCGGCCGGGACATAACCGGTGATGGTATAGTTATCGCCGCTCCATTCCTCCGAGATCATATAGTAAGCCACAATCTGGCGGTCCAGCGCCAGCCATGTGCCGTCGTAATCCATAATCAAATCGCCATCGTCATCAAATTCGAAAATATTATCTAGACCAAGATCGATATAGCCTTCGCCGTCATCTAAGAAGACGTTTAGCTCTAGGGTTTGAACCATATCCCATTCGTCGTCCGTCAAGCTTAAGACATAACCGCCGTCCTTTTCGGTCAGTACCAACTGGTCACTGTCCAGATGGTTGCCTTCATAGTAATCGACGTTGTCCGTCATGGTATCGGTATCCAGCCAACTCGAGGTATCGCTATCCGAAGAGCCTAAGATGCTGGAAAAATCAGCATTGGTCAACAATGAGCCAATTAGGCTACCCACCAAATTTCCGCCCATTGAGGAAGAGCCACCGCTGACTCCGCTCAAGATGGAATCAAACGGGCTGGAAGACCCGGTGCTGATCGCTTGGCCGCCCGCTTCGACGTTGGCAAAGCGTTTGATGGTATTGCTGTATTCGTTGTCCATACCAATTTCGTCGTAAGTATCCAAGATGCCGCCTAAGCTTGAAAGAGAGCTATAGGGGAAATAGATGGAGAGACCATAAGCGTCCGAAATGGTGCTGGAGGTTCTATTATATTTGATACTGCCCTGCAAAGCGTCAATTAACGCATTGGCTTCATCGGTGCCGATGTTTTTCGCCAGATGAACGAGGTCGATTTGGTCAAGCCGTGCCGGTTGTCCAAACTCGCGCGTATCCGA
>JBFLKV010000120.1:0-6032 GCA_040883365.1 Eubacteriales bacterium | reverse complement strand
CTGTTAACCGAAGGGTCGTTGGTTCAAACCCAACCTGGGGAGCCAAAAGAAAACCACTCATTTGAGTGGTTTTTTGTATACTGATAAGTACAAGATTTAGCGAAATGGATAATCATTAAATTTCAATCAAATCATTTTATTTCTTCGAAATCGACAGCAGATGCGGTAACCACAAGAATACCATCTTCCACTTCGAGAGTAAAATAAGTACCGTCCGCTTCAACGGTGGTTTTCACAAATGCGTCTTTAGCCTCGTTCAAAGTGAACAAACCATCGATAACATCAGAAATCTGGTCAGTTGTATATTCGGGATGAAAGGAATAAATAAATCCAACGATCGCTGACATGAGTATAATTGCACCCTCCTCTGTGCCGTCGCCATGTCCGACCATTTTCGCCTTAAAAATCCGATCATCTTCCGAACAGGAACAGAGGTAAGCGATGCTATCGGTAATCTCAATGATATACCCACCTTCTCCATCTGTGGTGACATCGCTTAATTCTATTGGCGGAGGGCCCGCCTCGGAATACTGATAGTCATTGATGTTATCAAGCCACTCATGAACGGTTATATCAAAAAGGAAGAATGATAGAGGTTGGGTAATCTGTGACGTACTTGATGGGGGAAGTTTTGCAATATTTCTACCTTTTTGTGGAAGAATAAAAAGAGCAACAATACCAATAATCAGCACAATGGCGATGATGATATAGAACCAAGGTTGTTTTAATATGGATTTTTTTTCATTAGGATTGCTATCGTCTTGATTGATCTGCATAAGAATCTCCTAGAAGTATATTTTTATGATTACAATTATACCACAATATTGTATAAATAAGACAGTATGAAGATTGCACTTTACCCTCGGGAAAACGAAAGTGGATGAACGTCGTGCAGGGCGTTGTCTCGGTGCGCCTTGGAAGAATTTTCGTCCATATAGGTGGCGCGCATCACTGCTTTTTTCGTAGGGTTTTTTTGTTACTTTTTTATAATCGCTACTATATATTCTTTCATTGTGATATAAAGCTTAAAACCAATAAAACTGCGATCAATCGCTAAATATATGCGCAATGTTTCGACATAGCGTCTTGAAAGCAAAGGACACACACCATATAATGAGCAGGTAAGCGTTTAAAACATCATTTCTTTACGCTTAATTTAAAGGAGAAATATATGATTTATGATTTGATTATTCTCGGTGGCGGTCCAGCGGGATATCTGGCAGCCGAGCGTGCCGGGAAAGCGGGGCTAAAAGTTCTGGTGATTGAAAAAGATAATATGGGCGGCGTTTGCCTGAATGAAGGTTGTATTCCGACAAAGACATTGTTGTATTCGGCTAAGATTGCGGACAGTGCGGCACACGGCGAAAAATATGGCGTTAAAGCCAATGTATTGTTGGATCATGCTGTAGTGATGAAAAGAAAGAATAAAGTGGTAAAGAAATTGACCGGTGGTGTTCGCGCATCAATGAAAGCGCTTGGCGTGGAAATCATCAAAGCTTTTGGGATCATCAAAGGACAGAGCGCTGACGGCTATACTGTTGATGCAAATGATACCGAATATATAGCCAAAAGGCTTTTGATCGCGACGGGCTCCAGCCCGGTGGTTCCGCCCATACCCGGCGTTGATACCGGGCTTAAGAGTGGCGCTGTTTTGACCAGTACTGAAGCGCTGGCGCTGACCGAAGTACCCAAATCATTTGTGGTCATCGGTGGTGGCGTGATTGGTCTTGAGATGGCGGGGTATTTCAATTCGGCGGGTGCCACGGTGACGGTGATAGAGATGCTGGATAAAATCGGCGGATCGATTGATGACGATATCGCGAAAAAATTGCAGAGCAATTTGGAGAAAAAAGGCATCAGTTTTAAGCTGGGATGCAAAGTGACAAAGATAGATAACGGTAAGGTGTTCTTTGAAGCTAATGGAGAAATCGATTCGGTAGATGGAGATAAAGTGCTCCTTTCAATCGGCAGACGGGCTAACACAGCAGGGATTGGCCTTGAAAACATCGGTGTGGTGACCGAGCACGGCGCAATCCCAACCGATGAGTATCAAAAAACCAATGTGCCCGAAGTGTATGCGGCTGGCGATGTAGACGGTCAATCGATGCTGGCACATACGGCGTACCGCGAAGCCGAAGTGGCGGTAAACAACATGCTGGGCGAACACGATAGTATGCGATACACGGCAGTACCCGCCGTTATTTACACCAATCCCGAAGTTGCGGGCGTGGGTATGACCGAAGCGATGGCCAAGGAAAAAGGAATGGATGTGACGGTTAAAACCGTCAACATGAATTATTCCGGGCGCTACATGGCTGAAAACGAGGGCGGAGATGGTGTGATCAAGATTGTTGTGGATAACCAAAGCAATAAACTCATCGGCGTCCATATGATTGCGAACTATGCTTCCGAAATCATTTATGGGGCGGGGCTTATGGTGGAAAGAGAAATGACGGTTAATGAGATTAAGAAGATTATTTTTCCGCATCCGACCGTGGGTGAGATTATTCGAGAAGCGATTTTTCAACTATAAATGATTAATGTTATATATATTCTAGTGAATTTCTCGGGTTTTTAGGTTTATAGCGAAAGAGTAGTTTAACCACGGAAAAACGAAAGCGGGTGTACGTCGTGCAGGGCGTTGTCGTGCTGCTCCTTGGGAGAACTTTCATCCATAAAGGTAGCGCGCACCACTGCGTTTTTACCGAACTTTTTGTTGATTTTGTCCTTGGCGAATTCGAGGCTTTGTTTTTTTCGGATGTCCTCCCGCTCAAAAAAGCAGACTTGTGCGGTGTGGAATATGGGTATGAATTCGGAAGCACGGATGCCGATGGAGCGGATGGGGCGGCCGTCAATCTGCCAGTGTTGGCGGTAAAGCGCCATGCAGATTTCGGTGATTTCGTCGGATACAAAGGTGGGGGTTTCCAGCGTTTTTTGGCGGCTGATATATTTTAGTGAATTGTCACGCAAGTATATGGTGATGCATCCGGCACAGACTTCTTTCTCGCGCATGCGGGCACTGACCATCTCGGACAGCATCAAAAAAGCTATTCTCACATCGTCATCACAAACCAAATCGCGTATGGTGGTCATCGAATTGCCGATGCCTTTAAAACCAAATGCGTGATCCACAGCTTTCACTTGCGAAGCGTCAATACCATTGGCAAAGTCGCGCAGCATCAGCCCGTTCTTGCCCAAAAGATGGCGCAAGACCTCGGGCGAGGCACAGGCCAATTCCCCGATGGTCGTAATGGCGATTTTATTTAGCTTTTTGGTGGTGGCGCGCCCCACGCACAGTAGATCATTCACCGGCAGGGGCCAGACAAGGCTTTTATAATTCTCGTGCGATATGGTGGTGACAGCGTCCGGCTTTTTATAATCGCTGCCTAGCTTGGCAAACACTTTGGAAAATGAAACACCGATGGAGACGGTGAGGCCGGTCTCTTTTTTGATGGTTTCCCGGATAGTATGCGCGGTTTTGGCGCCGTGCGCCATGCTTTTATTGTGCTCAGAAATATCCAGCCATGCCTCGTCGATGCCGAAGGGCTCAATGTTGCCGGTAAAACGGTAGTATATTTCTCGGACGCGCTCGGAATATTCGACATACAGTGGGTAGTTGGGCTTAATAATGGTGAGATCCGGGCATTTTTGCATCGCTTTCCAGATGGGCTCGGCGGTTTTGACTCCTTTGATTTTGGCAGGCATATTTTTGGCCAAAATAATACCGTGACGCTTATCTGGGTCGCCAGCAACAGCCACCGGGCCGTCCTTTAACTCTGGGTGTTGGGTGAGCGACGCTGTAGCGAAAAAATTATTCAAATCGCAGTGTAAAATCAGTTTTTGCATATCGAAAGGTAAAGTTCCCTCTTTATCGTTCCCCTTTTTTAAAGCATATCAACAAAGAAAAAAAGCGAATAACCCAGGGGGGATGGTTAGTTCGCTTTTCTAAAATAAAGATTTGTTTTTAGACGGCAAACTGACGAATGAAAGCCGTTTAAAGAATGATTGTTCGTATGAATCTATTATAAACAAGAACAAACGTTTTGTAAAGGGTTTTTTGAAAAAAAATAAAAAAATTTGTTCGGGGTGTCATGGGGACAGCGCTTATAGTATAATGAAACAAGTGAGTATTAGGAGCGTAAAAAGAAAACAGATATAAAAGGGGTGTTTAGAATATGCAAAAAATAAGAAAAGCGATTATCCCGGCGGCGGGCTTGGGTACACGGTTTTTGCCGGCAACCAAGGCTCAGCCCAAGGAGATGCTACCTATCGTTGACAAACCGACTATACAATACATCGTTGAGGAAGCGATCGCCTCGGGGATAGAAACGATATTGATTATTACAGGGCGGGGCAAGCGAGCCATTGAGGATCATTTTGACCGCTCGTTTGAATTGGAAAGTGAGCTCTTAAAAGAAGGTAAATCGGAGTTATATAAGCTGGTTGATGAAATCGCCCATTTGGTGGAGCTTTATTTTGTACGCCAAAAGAGCCCGAAGGGGCTGGGGCACGCCATACATTGCGGTAAGGATTTTGTGGGCAATGAGCCTTTCGCGGTTTTGCTCGGCGATGACGTGGTGGTTAATAAAGAAAAACCGGCATTAAAACAATTGATCGATGTATATAACGAAACAGGCAAGTCTGTGCTGGGGGTTCAAAGGGTGCCCAACGAGGCGATATCAAGCTATGGTATCGTGGATCCGATTGAAACCAAGGGTACGGTTAGCCGCGTAAAGGCTTTGGTTGAAAAGCCAAAAGCAGAAGAGGCGCCCTCCAATATCGCGATACTGGGACGCTATATCATCACCCCGCGTATATTTGAGATACTGGAAACGACCCAACCGGGTGTGGGTGGGGAAATACAGATTACTGATGCGCTGAATATATTGGCTGCAGAAGAGGCGATGTACGCCTGTGAATTTGAAGGCAAGCGGTATGATGTGGGCTCTAAAATTGGATTTTTGAAAGCAACGGTAGAATTCGCTTTGGATAGAGATGACCTAAAAGACGAATTTCGTGCATATTTAAAAGAGATTGTTAAGGAAAAGGAGATTTGCGATGAGCATCATTAAAGATATAAATTTAGCCCCCGAAGGGGAAAAGAAAATAGAATGGGTCAAAAAGCACATGCCTGTTTTAAGAGGGATTGAAGAGGAGTTTGTTAAAAGCAAACCTTTTGACGGCATCAAAATTGCAATGGCGATTCACCTGGAAGCGAAGACTGCCTATCTTGCCAAAGTGTTGGCGGCAGGTGGTGCGATTATGACGGTGGCGGGCAGTAACCCGCTATCCACACAGGATGATGTAGCCGCGGCGTTGGCTAAAACCGGTATAGCGGTGTTTGCCACACATGCCTGCACGCAGGAAGAATATGATGCATATATCGCCGAAGTGATTAAGGGAGATATTGATCTTGTGCTGGATGACGGCGGTGATTTGACGGCAGAAATCCATAAGGATAAAGAAAAGGCCGCACACGTTATGGGTGGAGCCGAAGAAACGACTACTGGTATTATTCGCCTAAAAGCACGGGCAAAAGCAGGTAAGCTGGTATATCCCGTGATGAGCGTGAATGACGCGGACTGTAAATCGTTGTTTGACAATCGCTACGGTACCGGCCAATCGGCTTGGGACGGTGTGATGCGGGCTACGAATCTGGTGATTGCGGGCAAATGCGTCGTTGTAGGCGGATACGGATGGTGCTCCAAAGGCATAGCGGCAAAAGCTAAGGGTTTGGGTGCACGGGTGATTGTGACCGAAGTGGATGCCATCAAAGCGATGGAAGCCGTTATGGACGGGTTTGATGTGATGCCGATGGATGAAGCCGCACCGCAAGGGGATATATTCATCACCGCCACGGGATGCACTGACGTGGTAACCACACAGCATTTTAAAACGATGAAAAATGGCGCGCTTTTGTGCAACGCCGGACACTTTGATGTGGAAGTAAATGTGGCCAAGCTAGAGGCCATATCGGTGGGCAAAAAAGAGATGCGTCATAATATCATGGGCTATGAGCAAGAGGACGG
The DNA here is from genome assembly GCA_040883365.1 of Eubacteriales bacterium. GTDB lineage: Bacteria > Bacillota > Clostridia > Christensenellales > CALMFG01 > CALMFG01. Next base: position 3 of record JBFLKV010000120.1, on the reverse strand, counting down.
CAG
>JBFLKV010000119.1:0-3208 GCA_040883365.1 Eubacteriales bacterium | reverse complement strand
TCTGAGAAGATAGAGTCCAATTTTTCCAACGTTTCAACAACCTCAGGATTGGCTTCTACAAATTCAATCGGTAGAATGGGTGCCACATAGTACGGCGGGAAGAAGCTTAAATCATCTTCCAAGTTAACCAAATCAAATTTTGCAATACGTCCGTCTGTACTAAACGATACATTGACATCAATCTGGCCATCACGCAAAGCCGCATATGTCAGGCCTTGATCCATCGGTGTTTCTTTCTTAAACTCGATACCGTAGGCTTCTTTCATGCCTGGCAGTCCATCGGTACGGCCCAAGAACTCGTTATCGCAACCCATAATCAGATCGCCAGCGAAAGGAATCAGTTCGGAAACCGTAGTAACGCCCAATCCTTCCGCTGTTTCACGTGTCACTGAAAGCACATAGGTATTATTGAACCCAAGGTCTTTTAACCAAGTGATACCGTATTCTTCTTCGAACGTTTTCTTAACAAAATCATAAGTCTCTTCTTTGCCCAAAGTCTCAGTTTGGTTCAAAATCGCACCATATGCTGTGCCAGTAAACTCAGCATACACATCAATGTCTCCGCTCTTCAACGCTTCAAAGCAAAGCATGGTTCCGCCAAACTCGGTAACGGTTGTGCTGTAATCCGTTGTTTCTTCAATCAGAACAGACAGAAGCTGCCCCATGAGACGCTGCTCCGTATAGTTCTTGTGTCCAATGTTCACTACTTTTTCATCTTTTGCGCCACAAGCTGTGAACACACTTGCCAACATAACGATAGTAAGCAATACAACAATTATTTTCTTCATTTTCTTCACCTTTCAAAATTTAATTATATTTATTAACCCAGCCCGATAAGGCCAGTCAATTATCCGTTGCTTCTTCTAAGTCCCTCAGAGGTCAGAAGTTTCTCAAACCATCCAAGCAAAAGGTCGATTAAGATCGCCAGCAAGGCCGCCGGTATCGCGCCCGCAAAAATCATATTAAAATTAACCATCGATATGCCTTGGTAGATCAAGCTACCCAAACCACCTGCACCGATCAATGTGGCGATGGTCGCAACACCAATACAAGTAACGGCCGCGATTCTCACACCACCCATAATGACCGATATCGCCAAAGCCATCTGTACTTTATAGAGAATTTGTGCACGAGACATGCCCATTCCCTTGGCCGCTTCGATGATTGCCGGGTCAACGTTTTGAATACCGATATAGGTGTTTTTGATAATCGGCAACAATGAATATAGGAACAAAGCGAAAATCGCGTTTTTTGACCCGATTCCGAGTATGGGGATAACAAACGCAAACAGAGCCAAGCTCGGAATGGTCTGAATCACATTCGCAATACTGATTACAATGTTCGCTGCCCGTTTGTTTTTCGTGATGACGATGCCAAGCGGAACCCCAACGACACAAGCAATCCCGACTGCTGTAAACGCCAGGCCCACATGCTGTCCCGTTCTATTTAAAATATTTGCCCAATTCGATGTGACGTAATCTAAAAATCCCATTTATGCACCCTCGCTTTCTGGTATGATGTCAGTTAAAACATTGAGAATGCTCGGCGCAGTAACCAAGCCCACAATGGCGCCGTCTTCCACAACCGGAATATGGCGTACCTGATGCGTATCTCTTAAAGTGAGCACTTGAGTCAATTGTGCTTGAGGGTCTACTGTAATAATATCCTGTCTTAAGATATCCTTCATCTTAACTTCATGATCATATGGCGTGTTGAGCTGACGTTTACCCACCATGCCCCGGTATACGGAGGATTGGTTTCCATCGCCTTCAACAACCACCAAGACCTCGCAGTTCTTTTCTTTCATCAACTCAATCGCATGACCAATGGGTCGGTTCATCCCGATTTTTACAAAGTCTTTTCGCATCACATCTTCTGCCCGAAGCATTTCCGGTGTTTTCCACAAACGGTCTTTACCGACAAATGTTTCGATAAAATCAGTGGCCGGATGTTTTAGGATATTCTCCGGCGTATCATACTGCACAATATTGCCGTCCTGCATCACCGCAATGCGGTCACCAATCTTAATGGCTTCATCAATATCATGCGTAACGAACACGATTGTTTTGTGCAATTCTCCCTGCAGTTTTAAAAGCTCATTTTGCAGCTGATCTCTCGTGATCGGGTCAAGTGCCGAAAACGGCTCGTCCATCAGGATAATCTCCGGTTCATTCGCAAGCGCTCTGGCCACACCCACACGTTGCTGTTGGCCGCCGGATAGTTCGTTGGGATAGCGATCAAGATATACTTCATGTGGCAAGTCCACCATATCAAGCAATTCGATTGTCCTTTGCTGAATCATATACGGGTCTTTTTTTTCAAGCTTTGGAACCGTCCCAATGTTTTGCCCCACAGTCAAGTGAGGAAACAATCCCACTTTCTGAATAACATAGCCAATATTACGCCTCAATTCCATAGGGTCGAAATCCAGGATATCCTTATCGTTAATTTTGATGCTTCCGGAAGAAGGTGTCTCAAGACGGTTAATCATTTTCATTGTCGTTGTTTTCCCACAGCCGCTCTCGCCAACCAACACTACCAACTCGCCGGTGTTGATGGTCAAATCCAAATCCTTGACCACCATATCTTTTCCATTATAGGATTTGTTCACTTTTTCTAAGCTAATCATAGTTTCCTTTCTCTTACAGGCAAAAATAAAAAGCATTCTAGCCCCGAGTATTAGGGTTAGAATGCCTTAACTTCACCGTTTCCGATTCGTTATATACCATGTGAAACACATAGTGTAGTTCATTGCCAAAGTTTGACCCTGAACAGACTTCAGTCCTAAGATAATTTTTCAACAATGCTTTACACATAAAACGAATGCTTACATTTAAACCAACATCAGGTGTCGCGTTAGATATCGTTTTAAAGCTCACATTCGCGCTAATCACAATGTCTACTTCATTTTCTTACTTGGAAATGTTATCATTAAACCATCTAAAAGTCAAATTGAGGGGCTATCTATGACGATACTGGGAATCGTAGGATCTAATAGAAAAAACGGAAATACAGCAACACTAGTCAAGGCGGCGTTACAAGCTGCAAGCCAAGAAAACATAGAAACAGAGCTTATCCATCTTAGCGATTTTTCTTTTGAGGGCTGCCGTGGCTGCGAGGGATGCAAGGACACCTTTGCCTGTGTCATAAAAGACGATATGCAAAAAATTTATCCGAAAATACTAAAAGCCGATGCCATCATTCTGGG
>JBFLKV010000118.1:0-3892 GCA_040883365.1 Eubacteriales bacterium | reverse complement strand
GATTTCGGATGTGAAGTATGTGGCCGAAGTGAAGAACTTTGATGCCAGCAAGTACATCACCAAGCGCGAAATGCGTCGGTTGGATCGTTTCTGCCAATTTGCGGTTTTTGCAGGTATGCAGGCATGGGAAGCGGCGGGCATCACAGAATTTGATCCTTACCGCGCCGGAGTCATCCTTGGCAGTGGCATGGGCGGACTTTTGACAATCAGCCAACAGCAGGACATCCTAAGAGAAGAGGGGCCGCAAGCGGTTTCTTCGCTGTTTATCCCAAAGTCGATTATCAATATCGCGCCGGGCAACTTGGCTATTCGCTTAGGTTTGCACGGACCGTGCTACGGTGTGGTCACAGCGTGTGCTTCGGGCACGGACGCGATTGGTGAAGCGTATCGCTTGATTAAATCGGGCACGGCGGACGTGATGCTGGTCGGCGGTGCCGAAGCGGTGATCGATGATTTGGCTGTGCAGGGCTTTAACCAGATGTCGGCCCTTAGCAACGCAACCGAGCTTAACCGCGCCAGCATTCCTTTTGATAAGGAGCGCGATGGATTTGTGATGGGCGAAGGTGCTGGATTTTTGGTGCTAGAAAGCCAGTCGCATGCGGCAAAGCGTGGGGCAAAGGTGCTGGGCGAAATCTGTGGGTTTGGACAGACCTGCGATGCTAACCATATCACTGCGCCTATGGAGGGCGGGATTCACGCCGCCAAGGCGATGGAACTGGCGGTTGAGGATGCAGGCATCAAAAAAACCGATGTCGGCTATATCAACGCGCATGGTACAGGCACACCGCTAAATGACGTGACCGAAACCGATGCGATCAAAGCTTGTTTTGGAGAACATGCTTATCAGCTGAAAGTGAACTCCACCAAGTCGATGACCGGGCATATGCTGGGTGCGGCCGGAGCGATGGAAGCGGTGCTGACCGTGATGAGCTTAAACGCGGGTGTGGCGCTGCCGACGATCAACCTTACGGTGCCGGATGAAAGGTGTGACCTTAACTATGTGCCGAACAAGGCGCAGGCGATGGATGCCGAATATGGCATATCTAACTCGCTGGGTTTTGGCGGACATAACAGCAGTGTACTGATTAAAAAAGGATAATTATTGTTTTTTTTAAGAAGGGATAAGAAGTATGTTTGGAATTGAAGAGATCAAAGGAATATTACCGCATAGAGAACCGTTCTTGATGTTGGATAAAGTGCTGGCGCACGAGCCGGGCAAACACGCCACGGCCGTAAAGGCGGTCAGCGGTAACGAATGGTTCTTTATGGGGCATTTTGACGAAACCAAGATTATGCCGGGTGTTTTGATTTTGGAAGCACTGGCGCAAGCCGGCGCAGTTGCGCTGATGACCTTGCCCGAGATGGCAGGAAAACTGGCGTTCTTGGCACGCGTTAAAAGCGCAAAGTTTTCAAAAAAAGTGGTACCGGGCGATCTTTTGCGTCTGGAAACCGAGATTACCGAGCTTCGAGATATTGTTGGGACTGGCGTTGGCAAGGCATATGTCGACGATGCGCTGGTGGCCAAATCTGAATTTGTTTTTGCGATTAGCGATAAATAAATGACACCGCAGTTATTCGGTGATATCAAAAAAGCCTTAGTTTTCGGGCTTTTTTTATGCCAATAAGAAAAAGAGTGCGTTTTGAACAAAATTTCATATGTGATAAAAATGTCTATTGATAAGTTGTGAAAAACAATGTATACTTCATGACAAAGCGTTTTTTTTAAAGTTTAAAATAAATTTTTAGGAGGCTGTAAAATGTTAACAAGTGCTTGGTTAACTTTTATCATCTTTGCAGCCGTGGCCGTTGCATTTCTGGCAGCAGTATATAATTACTTCTCTGTCAAAAGAAAAGACCCGGGCACGGAAAAGATGAAAGAAATCGCCGAAGCTATTCAAGAAGGGGCGAATGCGTTTATCGCCCATGAGTATAAGATTATCGCTTGGGTAGCCGTGGCTGTATTTGCCGTTTTGGCAGTGGTTGTGGATTGGTACGTGGGAGTTGCATTTATTCTTGGTGCTATCATGAGCGCCACCGCGGGATTTGTCGGCATGAAGATTGCGACCATCGCCAATGTACGCGTTTCGAACGAGGCAAGAATGACCCAATCTTTGGGTAAAACATTGAAGGTTGCTTTCCAAGGCGGTTCCGTCATGGGACTCTCGGTGGGTGCTTTTGCTTTGTTGGGACTTGGCATTGTCTTCGTGGTCTTTGGATCACTACTTGGACAAATGCATGTTGAAAACTTAATCATTAAAGCCAATTGGATGGGCATCAGCTTTGTTCCTTTTGCCATGACCGTTTCGGGTTATGCGCTGGGATGTTCACTGATTGCGATGTTTAACCGTGTTGGTGGTGGTATCTATACCAAAGCTGCGGATATGGGTGCAGACTTGGTGGGTAAAACTGAGGCGCACATTCCGGAAGATGATCCGCGTAACCCTGCGACCATCGCGGACAATGTGGGCGACAACGTGGGAGACGTGGCCGGACTGGGTTCCGACCTATTGGAATCCTTTGTTGGCGCTATCGTTGCGGCTATCGCTTTGGCCAGCTACAATTTCGTGATTGAAGGCACCGATGTTATCAGTAACCTGATGGTTACCAAGATGATTCTATATCCGGTGATCTTTGTTTCCATCGGCCTTTTGGCTTGCGTCGTCGGCATCATGTTTCTTATCTGGAAAAAAGTTTCGGATAAACCACATAGAGAATTGAATATATCCACTTGGGTGGCGGCGGGATTGACCATCATTGGGACGGGTATTTTCTCTTGGATATTCTTTGGCGAAATTTCGCACGAAGAATTAGTCAATGCTGGTTTTATCCTTGGTAGTCTTTCTCCATGGATTGCGGCGGTTCTCGGTATTGTATCGGGTATTGCCATCGGTGCAATCGCTGAATACTATACATCTTATGACTTTGAACCTACTCGAAAAATCGCACGTTCTTCTATCGAAGGCACGGCTCTGACCATCACCGAAGGACTGGGTGTAGGTATGAAATCCGTTCTGTTCCCAGTACTGATTCTGGGTGCAACCATTATCGCTTCGCATAAACTGGCGGACATCTATGGTGTGACCATGGCGGCGATTGGTATGCTTTCGTTTGTGGCGGCGACCGTTTCGGTAGACACATATGGGCCCATTGCAGACAATGCGGGCGGCATCAGCGAAATGAGCGAGTTGAAACCCGAAGTGCGTCAGATTACCGACAAATTGGACTCGGTGGGTAACACCACTGCGGCCATCGGCAAAGGTTTTGCCATTGGCTCAGCGGCTTTGGCTGCACTTTCTTTGTTGGCTTCGTTCCTGCACTCACAGGTTTCTCAAGGCGGTGAGCATTTCGCGCTCTCGCTGAACATCATTCAGCCGTTGACCCTTGCGGGCGCAGCGGTGGGTGCGGCTCTGCCTTACTTCTTCAGTGGCATCTTGATTGACGCGGTTTCCAAGGCAGCACGTGCTATGGTGCGTGAGGTTAGACGTCAGTTTGAAAAATTCCCGGGTATCTTGACCGGAAAAGAAAAGCCAAACTACAAAGAATGTATCGAAATCTCATCGGCCGGTGCGCTGAAAGAGATGAAGGTTCCTGCTTTGATCGCGATTATTGCACCGCTGCTTTCGGGCTTCATCTTTGGCCCAGACTTTGTCGGCGGACTCTTGATCGGTACTACCCTTTCGGGCATCATGCTGGCACTGTTTACAGCAAACGCTGGTGGCGCTTGGGATAATGCGAAGAAACTGATCGAATCCGGTTATCGCGGACACGAAAAAGGTTCAGCCACACATGAAGCCACCGTTATCGGTGACACCGTGGGTGACCCACTAAAAGATACGGTTGGCCCGTCCTTGGATATTCTTATCAAGATTATGGCGACTGTTTCACTGATCGG
>JBFLKV010000117.1:0-6668 GCA_040883365.1 Eubacteriales bacterium | reverse complement strand
GCATCATGCAAAGAAATACGCATGATTTTCTGCGTATCCTCCTCGAGTTTGTCCAAAAGATCAAGGCGGTCGAGGATGCTGGAGATTTGCTGGCGGACGATGCCGGCCAAAGGCTGCTGTATACTGTCTAAATCACAGGCAAAGTAGCCATAATAGAGGTTGCCGGTATTCAGCGCAAAATAGGCCAAGCTTTGACCACACCCTTTTTTTATGAGCGTGTCTGGTAACATGGTTTTGGTGGTAAAAGGCGTCTCGCTGATAAACTGATTTTGATATTTTCCGAAAACCATGGATATTTTACGGACAGAGCGAATATCATAGAACTCATTCATCAGGATTGGGGAATCTAAGAGACAACAGTAACACTCTTTGAAATCTAAAAGATCGCAGTTGGCACGAAAAGCGGCCAGCATTTGCTCATAGGAGTTTACGGCACTGAAATGGTTGATCACTTGGTTGCCGAGAACCGATTGATCGTATCGATGATACAGATCGCGGTTGTAAATCTTGTGGGTAATCATATCCAGTTCATAGACAAACTGCAAGCAGAAATGGTCTATGAGACTTTGTTTATCAGGTTGAGGGAAGAGCGCACGTAAAATGGCTTCGATGGTGAAGTCCAGTGTCTTCCATTCCAATTCTTCATAGTGTGGGCGATGCGCCCAGATGAAAAAGCGTTCAACGGCCACCGTGAGTTTGGATGGCGCGCCGACTTGGCAAAAATCAATGACCAAGGCATCAAAAATTACCGTCAAAAAGCGATCGACGCCTTTGGGCATAGTTTCGGGGTTGCCAAGTGCGGATTTGAGCGTTTCCACAATCAGCTGGGCGTTCTTACGGAACGTTTGCTCATCCGACTCTGCGCTTTCAAAGGGCAAAGCGGACATAGCATCCAGTTTTTTCTTGATATTGATAATATCCTTTTTAATACCTCGGCAGGAGCACGATTCTCGAACAATGAGTTTTGGATCGAAAACATGTTCCTTTGGCGGCGTTTTGCCTTCATAGATGTCGAGAAGAATGGTCAACGCACGGCTCATTATTTTATCTAAGGGTTGGTTGGCGGTGGTGATGGCCGGAGTTGCAAATTTTGACCAAACGACATTATCAAAGCCGGTAATGGCGATATCATCCGGCGTGTAGATGCCTTTGGATTCAAGCTCTTTTGATAAACCAAAGGCCACCTCATCGCTGCAACAGACCACCGCTTCGGGCAGTTTTTGATAATCATGAATCAGTGTATTTGCCGCCATTTTGCCTGTGTCGCGCGTAAAACCGGCGCGGATGATGCGCTTATTGTCTTTGATCAGACCATACCTTTGAAGCGTATAGAGAAAGGTTTTGGCGCGCTCTTTGGCTTCTAGGTTCCATTTTGGACCCGCCACATGAACAATATCGGTAAATTTGTGTGTGTCGATTAGGTGCTCGGTGATTTCGCGTATACCCTTGTTGTTGTTTAACAATATATTATAGGTGTTTTCTAGTGGATAGGAGATAGACACCACCGGGATATCCTTGTACTGAGCAATCATGGCGGTCACATGATCCAGTGGTGTGAAATTGATCATGGAAGCCGTGGTGACAATCAATCCATCCAAAAAATCAGGGGCCGGCAATACGGAGACGAGATCACCATAGGTGCTGGCTGGGTCCTGAGCCGGAATGGACTGGCCGCAGAAAAGATGAAGATTACAGGCGCGATTTTCCATACCGAAAAACAGCTTGGAGATCATCTCCCGCTCAAAATAGTAATCGGCAGTGGGGACAATAAAACCGATATTTGGGACTTTTTGTGGGTTGTCACTCAATTAGAACCACTCCGTTCATTAAACCTATATTCAATCTTATTATACATGTATTTAAAGTCAATTGACAAGAAATTCTAAATAAAAAAAGGTGCATATGACAAAACAAGTAAATCGCTGCTTGTGAAAGATGCGGGTATAGAAGGCCTTTTGAGATGGTGCAAAATCAGTCGCTTAAAAAAGAAAAGTGCTGATGGTAGAGGGCTTCGGCTTGGGCATCCAAGGAAGCTTGACATTCGCTAAACGCCGCGATCATGGCCTTGGCCGTCTCGGTCAGCTCGGATCCCCCACCGCCATGACCCCCTGTTTTTGCCGCAACGAGCGGTTGTCCCAATGCGGTTTCGGCACGCCTTAACAAAGATAGCGCCTTTGTATAGGCCATATTCATGCGTTTGGCCGCTTTCGCAATGGAATGGGTCTCTTCGATTTGTTTTAGTAGCAGATATGGGCCCGGGCCGAAGAAGGCGCGCGGCTCGTCGGCACTATAAAGCTTAAATGTGATTTTCTGCTTTACCATAGGCGGATACAGCACCCTTCATTCATTAGTTTAATTATATCTTATGTGTTTCGGTTTGTACAGGTGGGCCGGCCTACTACTATGGCGTGGTTATTCCTTTGTTCGCTTTTTTTTAATCAAGGATTACGATATAATAATTTTAACTAAGCAACGAAGGAAGTAAGATTTGATGAATAAATTTAAAATACATTCGGCCTACCAGCCCTCAGGCGATCAGCCGCAAGCGATTGAGCAGTTGACAAAAGGGCTGAATGATGGTCAAAAATCGCAGGTGCTGTTGGGAGTGACCGGTTCGGGCAAGACCTTTACGGTGGCCAACGTGATTGAAAACGTGCAAAAACCCACACTGGTGCTCTGTCACAATAAGACATTGGCGGCACAGCTGACCAGTGAGTTCAAACAGTTCTTCCCCGATAATGCGGTGGAGTACTTTGTTTCCTATTATGATTATTATCAGCCGGAATCCTATATTCCAAGGAGCGACCTTTATATTGAAAAGGACATGAGTATTAATGATGAAATCGACCGTCTGCGCCATTCGGCAACGTCGGCACTATTGGAGAGAAAGGACGTCATTGTGGTGTCCTCGGTTTCCTGCATCTATTCATTAGGCTCACCCGAAGAGTACCAGCGCATGAGTGTATCGCTTCGACCAGGCATGAAGATGGGCGTAAAAGAATTGGCCAAAGCACTGGTGGCCATCAACTTTGAGCGCAATGATATTGACTTTGATCGCGGATGCTTTCGTGTGCGCGGGGATACCGTTGAAGTTTTTCCGACCAATACGTTTGAAAAAGCGATGCGGGTTGAGTTCTTTGGGGATACGGTAGAGCGCATCAGTGAGATTGAAGTGGTCAGTGGTCGGCGGTTGGTGGAGCTATTGCACGCGATGATTTTTCCGGCCACGCACTATGCCATTGGTCGGGAAGCGATTGAGCGCGGCATCGGGCAGATTGAAGCCGATGTGGAAAAAGCAATTAAGACTTTTCAAGACAAAGGAAAACTTCTGGAGGCCGAACGCATCGCCCAGCGGACTCAGTATGATATTGAGATGATGCGGGAAGTGGGGTACTGTACGGGCATTGAGAATTACTCGCGCTATTTTGATGGCAGAAGTCCTGGTCAACCGCCGTTTACTTTGATGGATTATTTTCCGGACGATTTTCTTTTGGTGGTGGATGAATCGCATGTGACATTGCCGCAGGTGCGGGCCATGTACAAGGGCGATTTTAGCAGAAAGGATAATCTGGTCAACTATGGTTTCAGGTTGCCATCGGCTTATGATAATAGGCCGCTAAAATTTGAGGAATTCAATGAGCGGCTGAACCAAGCCATCTATGTTTCGGCGACACCCGCCGAATATGAGCGAGAGCTGGCAAGCGGATATATTGTGGAACAGATTGTGCGTCCGACCGGGCTTGTGGACCCAGAGGTGACGATTAAGCCGATTGCCAATCAGGTGGATGATTTGATGGCCGAGATTCAAAAGACGGTGGAGAAGGGCTTTCGTGTGCTGGTGACCACGCTGACCAAAAAGATGGCCGAGCGATTGACCGACTACTACGAAGAAGCGGGAATCAAGGTGCGCTATATGCATTCGGACGTGGATACGATGGATCGGATGGCAATTATTCGCGGACTGCGTCTTAAGGAATTTGATGTGCTGGTGGGCATCAATCTGCTTCGAGAGGGGCTGGATTTGCCCGAAGTGGCGTTGGTCGCTATATTGGATGCGGACAAGGAAGGGTTCTTAAGAAACGAAACTTCGCTGATCCAGACCATTGGCCGCGCGGCAAGAAATGTGGACGGGCGCGTGGTGATGTATGCAGATAGGATGACGCGATCGATGGACGCGGCCATCAAGGAGACCGACAGACGTCGGACAGCACAGAGAGAATACAATGAAAAGCACGGCATAACACCTCAAACGATTATCAAAGAAGTGGCGGATAATTTGGAGATATCCATCTCGAAGGCAACCGAGGATGACACGGCTAAAACCATGTCGCCCGAGGAACTGGAAGCCAAACTGGCCGACTTGGAACAGCGGATGAGAAAAGCCGCCATAGAGCTGGAGTTTGAACTGGCAGCGGCGCTTCGTGACGAGATGATATACCTAAGTGGCAAGCAAAAGGGAAAAGGCAAGAAACGATGAGTGTCATGGCGCCAAATGAATTGAAAGCGGTATTGATAAAAATCGCGTTTAACCTTGGATTTGATGATGTTCGCTTTACCGAAAACCCTTTAGGGGGAGACAAACCCACGGCGGCATTTTTAATCAAGCGCTATGTTCCTGCGGACGGGAAAGTCAAGACAGGGGAAATTGCTTTGTCCGAGTATTACCCTGCGTCGCAATCTGGATATGAAAACACACATCTTTTTGTCGATCGTTTGCACAGTGAGCTTGATATTGAAGCCGAAATGACCAACGCCTTGAACTACAAAAAGCAGGTACTGACGACGGGTGGGACGATGGGGAGAAATTCGCTTTATTATCACCCCGAGTTTGGGTCGTTTATCAATATGCGTTGCGTGTTGATTGGGGCAGAAGTGGCGATGGATACGCAGGCGGCGGGGAAAAGCCTTTGTCAGGACTGTGGGTTATGCATGGCGGTTTGCCCCACCGGTGCAATTGATAAAAAAGGCTGGGAGCGAGAAAAGTGCCTTCGCAACATGATGAGTGAAGGTTTGCCAAAAAGTGAGCGAAAAAAAGTCTATGAACTTTTGGGCTGTGAGCTTTGCCAGCTGGTCTGCCCTATGAACCCGAACGAGAGAAAAGAGGCGACCGCATATGACTTGCTCGCGGTGATTAAGGGAGACGAAACCAAGCACCTCAAAGCGATCTGTGGGAAGAATATGGCCACGCGTACGCGTCTTTTGACACAAGCACTGGCCTACGCAGCAGCCAAGGATTTCAAAGCGGCTTTGCCTGAGATAGAGTGTTTGTGCGACGATGAGTTGGACAAAGTGCGGGAAATGGCGATATGGGCAAAAGATGAACTGACCAAACAAAAGAAAAAAAGAACAAGGTTATAGTTTAAGATTAATGACTTTGCATACACGAGGCATGATGAGAAATGATTTGTTAAAAGGAAATTTGCTGGCCATCAGCGCTTATATCTTTTGGGGCTTTATGCCGCTGTACTGGGCGATGCTCGGACGAGTCAGCCCGCCCGAAATCATCGCACACCGCATTATTCTTTCGCTGGCGGTGCTTGCGCTTTTTTTGTTGGCCTTTGGGCAGAAAGGCGTCCTTGAAAAACTAAAGGATAAAAAAACGCGCCGATATGTGATTGCGGCGGCGCTGGCGTTGGGAGCCAATTGGACGGCGTATATTATGGCGATTTTGGCGGGGCGTGTGTTGGAGAGCAGTTTGGCCTACTACATCAATCCGCTGGTGGTTATTTTGTTTGGCATGATTTTCTTAAAAGAACCTGCGGGTAAGTATAAGGTGATTGCTATTGTTCTGGCGGCGGCTGGCGTATTGGTTTTGGTATTTGGATACCATCTCGTGCCGGTCTATGCGCTGACCATGGCGCTCTCTTTCAGTGTGTATGGCTTAATCAAAAAGAAAATCGCGATCGATCCGTTTGTCGGACTTTTTTCTGAGATGCTGGTTTTGCTACCCATCGCAGTGGGCGTTGAAATCTATATGTTGGTTTCTGGTGCATCGATTTACTACCAAGGCGTGCCACAGGGGTGGTTTTTGGTGTGTCTTTTAGCAAGCGGCATTGCGACCATGCTTCCACTCATTCTTTACAGCATTTCGCTACGCTCCATTACGCTGGGCAACTCAGGCTTTTTGCAGTTTATCGCGCCCACTATTATGCTTTATATCGGTGTAGTCATCAACGGCGAAGCGTTCACGCGCGTTCATTTGATTGCGTTTATCCTGATTTGGCTGGCTGTGGCGTTTTACTGTGTGTATTTGGTGAGTAGTGTTAAAAAAGAAAAGCGGGCATGAAGAATCTTAAAATAATGGATATCAGACCAAGCGCCTCTTTGAAGGCGTTTTTTTATTTGATGTGTTTTAGGGCAGCGCCGTTGAGGTAATCAAATTTTGCGCCTTGATAGAGGCCCTCTTTTTCAAGTAAATCAAGAATATCATCTTTAATGGCCCACCATGAGCGCCCATCATTGGCCGATAGGCTGTGCTTTTCGGGGATGCGGCCGACAAGTCGTTCGATGTAGATGCTGGGCGACAGATGCGCAAGAAACGAAGCGGCGCGGTTGATATACGTTTCTCCGTTATGTAGCTTCAGCCGTCCGGCTTCGTAAGCCTTGGCGTAGGATGAGCCTTTGGCGACATAGAGACTGTGTAGTTTAACACCATCCACCTTGAGTGC
>JBFLKV010000017.1:0-5582 GCA_040883365.1 Eubacteriales bacterium | reverse complement strand
TTTTTATTACCTTGCTTTTTTGGTACTGCTATTCGGTTTTTAAAGTCCTTTTTGCTCTCCCCTTCTCAGCGGACAGCTTTAATATATTACCACCACTAGATACAGCTTGTCAACAACTTTTATCCTTATTTTTTACTAAAGTTATATATCTATAGTTATTTAATACATTTGTCATTTTTCCAGCTCGATATTAAGTGGTTCCATCAAAAAAAGCCCGCCGTTTACTATTTATAACGACAGGCTTTTCTTTGCTAATACTGCTCTTGTTTTGCCTGTTTTCGCATTAATCCGACTAATAAGAGTAAAACAACCCCTATTGCCAGAAATATAAGGGCTTTACTGGCCATCGCCTTACCCAATGGCTGAATCAATACATCCAGCGAAAACGCGCCCGATAAACCCGCCATACGCGCCGATACAAAGGTCGCTACTCGATTAACCACCCATCCGTCTTCAACCAACAACGCTGTGCCGGCAATCATGGTAATTGCACCACCCAACGTGTATGCCCATCCGTTCAATGCCAATCCTGTTCTAATCCTTCTTAGATTCATCAAAATCAACAGGGTCGATAAAAAGCTTAGGAAGAGCAGTATGGGTAATATACCTTTGTGAAAGAGTGTTGTCCACTTCTTGGCTGTTTCCAAATCGGACGCCGCGTTCTCATTGCCGGTGTACGCCATCGCGTCCACGACCGATTTCATCATAAAGGGTTCCTTCAAGGCTTCATTGGTATCAAAAACTTCCTTCATCGCCACATTTGCCATCACACTGTTAATGGTGCCATTTTCATCGATAACGCCCATGGCAATCAGCACATCCTGATTAACCCCATCACCGGAAAGTCCGTTGACGGTCAGCACCCTGTCCAGCGTCAGTCCATCGGCCATTACACCTCGCAATTCGTCGTATTTAGGCTCCAAGTCAAATTCCGGTAGCGTTTCGGCTTCGCCCGTCAAATACTTCACTGTGCCCGCCATATTCTGCTGTAAAAGATCGGTCACATATTCGCGCGTTAAAACCGTACCCAGACTGTCAACCACCCAATTTGCAATATCTTGATCCAGATTCGGGTCATCCGCCATGGCGTCGTTCACTTGCTTTGAAACTTCGCTCATCATCGCGTCATACGCCGCATCATAGGTGCCTGCAGATGTTAAATTCTCATTATAAAAAGTATCGGTTAGAAGATGATCGTTCACCGCTGTCGCAATCGGATAGAGAATCACCAATGCCAAAACCAGCACGGCGATGATCATCGCAAACAATCCATTAAATATTCGCATTTCTTTACCTCTGTTCCATGTCTTAATTCATTCGCTATTGTACCATAATTCAATTCTTTAGAAAAAATAAAAGACCTGAGAAAGCGACTCTTTCAGGCCTTGGTCATTCGTGTCCGTTTTTAGTGCCTACTAAGCATTAAAGATTTCTTTAAACGCTTTACCTGCTTTAAACGCCGGTGCTTTAGATGCCGGAATCTGAATTTTTTCTTTGGTCTGCGGGTTCAAGCCCATTCTGGCTGCGCGTTCTTTCACTTCAAAAGTGCCAAAACCAATCAGCTGTATCTTTTCACCCTTTTTCAACGCATCCGTCATTGTATCTACAAAAGCAGTGTAAGCTTTTTCCGCGTCCTTTTTGCTCATTTCAGCTTTCTCGCTGAACGCTGTAATAAATTCATTCTTGTTCATATACGTCCTCCAAAAGTTCCTAAATCTTTTCTTTGCATAAATACAAAGCTTGTCCATTATACGGGATTTTCCAGAAGATAGCAAGTCCTTTTTATCAGAATTCACTCTCGTTTTTCAAATCGTTTTTTGCCTGTTCCCAAAGCACATCCATCTCTTCCAGCGTCATATCTGCAAGGCTTCTGCTTTGCGCTTCTGCCAACCGCTCCATGGCTGAAAAACGGCTGATGAACTTCTCTACCCCCACATACAACACCGTTTCACTTTCAAGCTTTAAATGCCTTGCAAGATTCGTCACCGCAAACAAAACATCACCAAACTCGGTGGTCGGGTCTTTTTTATCCGCGATATCCTGTTTAAGCTCTTCTAATTCCTCAAAGACCTTTTCCATAGGCAATGCCGGACCGTCCCAGTCAAACCCACAGGCGGCCGCACGCTTTTGCACCTTCTGTGCTCGCATCAACGCCGGCATCGCTTTGGGGACATCCTTTAGGTTGTGCCTAAAGTTTTCGATGCCCTTTTCCTTGGCTTTGATCTTCTCCCAGTTTTTCAGCACTTTCTCGCTCGTATCAGCCTCGGTGTCGGCAAATACATGCGGATGACGATTAATCATCTTTTTGCAGATAGCCGTGCTGATATCCAGCGCGTCAAACGCGCGATGCTCTTTTGCAATCTCAGCATGAAACACCACTTGCAACAACACATCGCCCAGCTCATCGTAGAGCATGTCCATATCTTGTGCTTTGATGGCGTCAAATACCTCGTAAGCCTCTTCCACCAGATAGCGCTTTAAGCTGTCGTGCGTCTGCTCTCTGTCCCAAGGGCACCCATCCTTTGCTCTTAAGCAGACCATAATTTCAACCAAATCAGCATAGGAAAATCCTGTTTTTGCCGCCAGCGGCGTCGGGGGAATATACGCACAAAACGAATAATCATATTCGACTTGCCGATCCAAATCCTCCAGCGCGATGGCCTGGGGTGTTTCGTTTTCCTTATATATATAGATGGTTTTGTCCTCGGAAAGCTCACGTAATAGCTGAATCTTGATCTCCCCCGCCAAAAAAGCGGAATCGATTTCATAGATTAACAAGCCTTTTTTTCGGTCATATGTCCCGTCATAGGCCAAAGCACTGATCGTATGTGCCCCACCCAGTGCCACTTCACCCGCCGCCATCGCCTCCGATAGCGCTTGGCCGCCACAGGGCAGTCCCGCAATCACCTCTATGGGTATGCCTGGCTTTGCTGCCTTTTCAGCGGTCGCTTGCGCCAGCTGATTTTGCAGAACATCACCCAGCACGCAAAACACGATATCCGTATCCTTCGCCGCCTCAACCAGCGTCTCTGCCGCCTCTTTTTTCAACCCATCAAAATCTTCGGCCTTGGCAAACAAATCATCAAACGCGGTGTATTCACGCCCCACTTCTTCTCCAAACGGAATTTGTGCAGTTTGCAAAAACAGCTTGGGTGCGTTTTGCACCGCATCCCAAGCTCTTAAAGTTAAGTTCTCTTTTTTTCCATCGGCCATGCCGACTATTGTAATCATCATTTTTCCTTCTATATATATTATTCTACGCTTTTGCTTCTTTTCCGCGAATCGATGCAATCTCCTCTTTGGTCACTGTACGAGTCAATAGCAGCGCACCTGCATACACAACCACACCCGCCAAAATCGCACCCATCGCCGACACCGTATTGCTATCGGTCATGCCATAAAGGAACGGATATAGGAAGTAAACCACGGCGCCCATCAATGCCGTGCACGCCAAAGGCTTTACGATGTATCCTACAAAATGCAAACGCATCTTACTATATTTCACCACGGCAATCACGTCCAATACCGCCGCGACAGTATAGCACGCCACGGTACCCAGCGCCGCGCCCTTCACATTAATCTCAGGGATGCGAATCAACACAAACGATAGAACCACTTTAACCGCCGCGCCGATGGCCAGATTAATCACCGGAATCTGCACTTTTCCAAGACCTTGCAGAATCCCCGTCATGGTCTGTAGCATCGTAAGGACCAAAACACCAATGGACATAATAATCAGCAGTGTTCCTGTTTCCGCCAGCTTAGCGCCGTCCAGATTACGATACAACAGTTGAATAATCGGTTTGGCCAAAAGAATATAGCCGGTCGCCGCGGGCAAGCCCACCAATAATGCAATCTTAAAACCAAGACCCGACTGTTCCTGCAAATCTTTGACGCGGTTTTGCGCTTTATATGATGATATTGCAGGCACCAAACTCATCGCTAAAGCCAGCGAAAGTACGGCCGGCATATTAATCAGCGGGTTAACATAGCCCGAAAGCAACGCGAATTTATCCGCCGCCGCTTCCTTAGCAAAGCCAATGCTCATCAATCCGCGCACCACGATGGCACTATCTATCCACATCACAATCGGCATCACGCAGGCGCCAAGGGTGATTGGGATCGCGATGACCAAAAGTTTTTTCAACACCGCTTTTGTATGATCTCTTTTTGCTTGTGGGTTGGTTTTTTCCAGCTCGATTTCCAGGCGTTCTTTGTTTCTTCTATATATAATCATCAGAAGAACCAAAGCCAGCACTTCGGAAACCGAAACGCCAATCAATGCACCCAACGCACCATATTCAGGGCCTAAGTGTAGCAGGCTTTTGGCCAGCCAAAGGCCAACAACCAGTTTGCCGAGTTGCTCCACCAGTTGGGAAAACCCAGTGGGTGCCATCATCTGCATACCTTGGAAGTATCCACGATAGGATGAAATCACCGCCACAAAGAAAAGCGCTGGCGCAATACCCATATAGGCCACACTGGCTTCGGGCACGCCTTGTGCTGCCGCCAATATATGACTCAAACCAAAAAGCAAGAGCGTTGACGCCGCCCCAATAATCAGCAGCATCCTTAAGGAAACCGTAAAGATTTGCTTGGCGCCCACGTAATCTTCTACTGCTCTTTTTTCCGATACCATTTTGGCAATCGCCGTCGGCAACCCAGCGGTGGAAATAACCAACAGCAGAGCATAGGTGGGGTAAACAATCTGATAATTCGCTATACCTTGTGTATCAATGATGTTAGCCAGCGGGATGCGGAACACCGCCCCGATTACTTTCACCACCAATCCAATAATGCCGAGAACGGCCGCGCCTTTAACAAAGTTTTTTGTTTTTGTGCTCATATAAGATCCTGCGGTCAATCTGACCGCTTCCTTTCAAGCTTTGACTTTTCGCTTCCCATTATATATGAGCCCGCTTTTACTGGCAAGCAGACAAAAATAAACTTTTTTTCGTAGGTTTCTACTCCGCACCAATCGTGTAATCGTATATAATGCTTTCTACATCCGTTTTCTTTCGCCCTGTATTCACCGCACGCACCTTGAAATCATAAGCTTCTTTGGTCGGTGTAAATACGCATGTATTATTCAAAGTGCTTCTGGTTATTGCACGCCATCGGCTGGTGCCAGCCACCCGATAATAGAACTGATACAGCGGCACATAGCCCATGGCTTCGTACCCTGCCGCCTGCTCCGTTTGCGCCGAGATCATCAGTTGTCCGTTCTCCTGCTCGGTGATGTCTTCTATCACGACGCTCTCAATCGGCATCACCCTGTACATATCAATCTTTACATCCGAATAAACATCAGCACCCTGCCGTCCCGCGGCGCGCACATTAACACGAATATAATAGGTATAATCCCGCCTTGACGACAGATTAATGCTCGTCTGCGCGTGGCCGTTTTCATCCAACATGAGCGGCTGGTAAGTGGCGTATTCTGGCAAGGCTTTCCACCGCTTGCCATTGGTTGAGATAAGCAGCTGATACTCAAGCGCAGTGTCAGTGGCAGCGGTAATGTTAAGCGGGATATCTTCGCTATATACCGCTTTTGTTTTTTCACCCAAATCCAGGCTCACGAA
>JBFLKV010000116.1:0-11888 GCA_040883365.1 Eubacteriales bacterium | reverse complement strand
GTGGTCTAATCGCATTATAGTAGTACATCCAACGTTTTGTCAAAACCTTTGCTACAAATAGGTTTCCAAACAGCTCTCCATTTAAAAAATCATTCCGCATCCGAGAATTGAAGCTTTCGCAGTATCCATTCTCCCAGGGACTTCCCGGCTCATATATGTCGTAATGACGCCAATTTCGGCCAGCCATTTCATCAGTTCCTTTGTAGTGAATTCAGTTCCGTACCCTAAGGGGCAAGCTTTTATCTGATCGGATAAAAGCTTATCAGACTTTTTTATTCTTATATTTACTCCAAAATGTTCGAATGCAGCCATGTTCACCTCACTAAATTGTTTTCAAAATCATATGCAACTGAAAATTGCAATAATGACCAATTGATTTGTTTGAATACTAATTTTCGTGCCAAGGTTCAATATCTTTTATAATCGTATTGGCCTCTGTTGAGGCATTGGCAAATCGAAGGAATATTCGGTTATCAATTTTTGCAATCCTTAGGCCGACAAACTCAAGTCACATTACGTACGGTGTTTTTTTCCTGGGCTTTAGTCGAATGCTCAACAATCACTTCTTTTGAAGTTTCCTTGATCGGTGCGGTATATACTATGGTGTTGCAGGCCAAAACCGCTACGCGATCGCAGATGCCCATGATTTCTTCAATATCGGATGAAATTAAGATAACCCCGGCCCCTTTTTTGACTAAGTCGCCGATGGAATTGTAGATATCAATTTTGGCGGCGCTGTCCACCCCGCGCGTTGGTTCATCTAGAATAAATATCTTGGCGCGGCTCATAATCCATTTGGCCATGATGGCCTTTTGCTGGTTGCCGCCGCTGTATTCCAGAATATTTGCGTTGGAGTGACTGGGGATGTTTAACCGTGAGATATAGTCAAAAACCGCCTGCTCTAAGAAGTTGGCGTTGATGCCCATGAAATTTTTGAAACGCTTCAATGATGAAAAAGCGATGTTTTCAAACAGATCAAGATAATGAAATATCGATTCGGTGAGTCGATCTTCGGGGACCAAGGCGATGCCGTTGGCGATGGCAGTATAAGGGCTTCTGACTTCCAGCGGTTTCCCATAGATCGTAATATCACCTTTTTTGTAATAGGCAGATCCAAAAAGGCAGTTGGCAAGCAGGGTTCGGCCAGAGCCGGCAAGCCCGGTGATGCCAAGCACTTCTCCTTTGCGCAGCTCCAGATTAATATCAACCAGTTTGTTTGAGTGATATAATCCGGAAACAGAATAAACCACCGGCCCGGGCTTCAAATCAAACTTCGGGTATCGGTTGGTATAGTAATTACTGCTCAGCATAGCGATGATGTCGTAGTTTGAGCAGTCTTTTGTTTTTTTGGAGCCCACCAATTTGCCGTCTTTTAAGACTGTAATGGTATCACCGATTTTTAAAACCTCATCGATACGGTGGGTGATGTAGAATATGCCCGAGCCGCGCGCTTTAATACGCTCGGTCATCTCGTATAATATGTTTTTTTCAAACTCTGTCAGTGCCGCCGAAGGTTCGTCCAAGATAACGATTTTGGCATTAGAGATATACGCGCGACAGATTTCAGCAATTTGTCGCTGAGCGAGACCCAGATTGTTTACCTGATCAAAAACACCAAAGGGTAGATTAAACTCCTCGATCAAGTCCCGTGTCATGGCATTGAGTTTATTGTAGTCGATGGAACGCAATAATTTATTTTTGTAGGGTAATTTGGAGAAAAAGATATTTTCGGGAACCGAAATCATATTCAGCATGGTGGCATCCTGCCGGATATATATGGAGTTGTTTGCAAGCGTCTCCTGAAGTTTCTTCCCTCTATATGTCTCGCCAAGATAGGTAATCTCGCCACTGTCAGCAGGAATAAACCCACTGATAATTTGCATAATCAGCGATTTTCCCGAACCATTTTCACCCATCAGAACATGAACCTCTCCCGCTTTAAGCCGAAGATTAATGGACTCAAGGGCAAATCCTTCGATTCGCTTTGTAATATTCTTAAGATTGAGTATTGTTTTGTTCATCGCGTTGCCTCCACATAACAGCTTACATTAAAAGTGCATGTGTGGTTCTTATTCTTCGTACAGGTCTAGTGACGTATATAACTGTATGTTTTTATCAAACAAATTGTGTTTAAAGCGATCATCAAGCGTTGAACTGGTTAAAATGCGGTTGGGCAGGGTGACGGGGCCGACACGATAGAACGCATCGGTGCCGAAATTGTCGGGTAGACAAACGACAGTCACGATATTGGCGTTGCTGCAGGCCTGCTGGATAAGCGATGCTTTACCAATCGAATTAACCGTCAGCCCACTTTTTAGTGAGATGCCGTCAACTTCAACAAAAATATGATTAAGTGAGAAATTGCTTAAATTGTTTATCGCTAATTGACCGTAAACCGCATGATTTTCCAAATCACCACCGAGAACGATCAGTTTATTGGTCAGAGAAGATGCGAATTCCAAGGCGATTAGAAGATCGTTTGTCAGCACCGTTAAGTTTTGATGCTTGACCAACCGCTTGGCGATTTGAACGTTGGTTGGACCATGGGTGAGCATCACCACATCGCCGTCAGAAATAAAATGGAATGCGGCATCTGCGATTTCATGCTGCTGTGCAATGGTTTTGGTGTCTTCGCTCGTTGAAAGAACCAGCGCATCGGTTTCGTTGATGATGGCACCGCCATGCGTTCTTTGAAGAAAACCTTCTTCTTCCAAGACCTCAAGGTCGCGTCGAATCGTCACCTCGGAGACTTCCAAAAGTTCAGAAAGATTGCCAACCGAAACTTTGCCGTTTTCAGTAAGGAATTTTTTGATGATGCGTTTTCTTTCTTTTGCGTACATGATGTTATCTTTTCCTTAAGGTCTTAAAGCCGTATAAAAAAACTGTATTAGCACGATTAATCATACTATAACTGTAAAAAATCTTCAACAATCATAAAAAATAAATAAAAAGAAAAGAAATCGTAACATTTTCCGAAAATAAACGTAAGACTACCGATTGACATACGAAAATTCATATGATAATATTTAGAAACGAAAGTAAAACAACATTAAAAAAGCCTTAAACGAAGCAATTCGAAAAATATATTAAACCATTTACAAAAAAACCGAATATTAAAGATTGTCCTTCAAGTTTATGCTTGAATAAGCATATTAAAAAAAAGTAAGGAGACGAACAATGAAAAAATTATTAGTAGTTCTGGTTGTTGTTGCATTGATGTTTTCATTCGCTGCTTGTGGTGCTTCCGATACGGAAGATACAACTGCTGCTGTTGAGACAGAAGGCGACGATACTGCTGCTGCGGCTGATGAAGTTAAGGGGTATGTAGGTATTTCTATGCCGACCCAGTCATCCGAGCGTTGGATTGGTGACGGTAACAACATGAAAGACGTGTTGGAAGCTGCTGGCTACACCGTTGACCTACAGTACGCAGAAGATGATATCAATGCGCAGAAGTCTCAGATCGAAAACATGATCACAAAAGGCGCTGACGTTCTCGTTATCGCTGCCGTTGATGCTTCGACACTTTCTGCTACATTGGATCAGGCTGGCGAAGAAGGCGTTAAAATTATCGCTTACGACCGTTTGCTTGTTAATACCGGTGCAGTTAGCTACTACGCAACTTTCGACAACTTCCTAGTTGGCGTACAGCAGGCAAATTCTTTGGTTGCTGGCTTAGAAGAAAGATTCCCGGATGTATCACCTTGGAATGTTGAGTTGTTTGCTGGTTCTCCAGATGACACAAACTCTGCATACTTCTTTAATGGCGCAATGAGCGTTCTTCAACCTATGATCGACGCTGGTGAAGTTGTTGTTCCTTCAGGACAGACTTCTCAGGATCAAGTTGGTACCTTGCGTTGGGACGGCGCTGTTGCACAGTCTCGTATGGATGCTATTATTGCTGCTAACTATTCCGATGGTTCTACCGTTGTTCACGGCGTTCTTTCTCCGTACGATGGTCTTTCCAGAGGTATTATCTCTTCTCTGGTTTCTGCTGGTTATACAGTTGAAAGCGGCGAATTCCCGATCGTTTCTGGTCAGGATGCTGAAGTAGCTTCTGTTAAGTTGATGATGACAGGCGAACAGTATGCAACAATTTTCAAAGACACAAGAACTTTGGCTGCTGTTGCTGCTGGCATGGTTGAAGCTGTTCTTTCAGGTAATGAACCTGAAATTAACGACCAAGAAACCTATGACAATGGCGTAAAAGTTGTTGACTCATTCCTGTGTGAACCGTTGATTGTTTACGAAGCTGACATCGAAGAACTTTTAGTTGGCTCTGGTTATATCGACGCTGCTGATCTTGAATAGTAAATCTTAATAGTAGAAACAACAAATCGGCTAGTGGACTTTCCGCTAGCCGATAAAACTATTTAAAGCATTAAAAGGCAGTAGTAATTATCGAGGTGTGATTATGTCAGAATACATTTTGGAAATGAAGGATATCACGAAAATTTTCCCGGGCGTTAAAGCCCTAGATAGAGTTAGCTTCAAAGTTAAGCGTAATCACATTCACGCTTTAGTTGGAGAAAATGGGGCGGGAAAATCGACTCTCATGAATATCCTAAGCGGTGTATACCCACATGGTACCTATGAGGGTGATATCATCGTTGAAAATGAGACTTGCACGTTTAAGAATATTAAAGATAGTGAGAAGGTTGGGATTGCGATTATTCATCAGGAACTCGCATTAATTCCGAGTCTTTCCATTGCTGAGAATGTTTTTTTGGGCAATGAACGGGCTAAAAACCAAGTGATAGATTGGAATCAAACACGATTAAAAGCGCTTGATATGTTTGAAAAAGTGGGTTTGACCGAAAAGCCGGACACACTCATTAAAAATTTGGGCATGGGCAAACAGCAACTGGTTGAGATTATTAAAGCCCTGGCTAAAGATGTAAAGATTCTTATTTTAGATGAACCGACAGCGGCTTTGAATGAAAGCGACTCGGCCCATCTTTTGGATCTTTTAAGAGAACTGAAGGCGCATAATATAACGAGTATTATTATTTCGCATAAACTTAACGAAGTTACAGCGATTGCGGACGACATTACGGTGATAAGAGATGGTCAAACCATAGAAACTATGGTAAAAGGTGTAGACGAAATCTCAGAAGCGCGTATAATAAAAGGTATGGTGGGTCGAGCTATGACCGACCGATTCCCAAAACGGACACATAAAATTGGGGATGTTGCTTTTGAAGTGAAAAACTGGAATGTTTTTCATCCGCAGGATTCAACAAAGCAGATTCTTTATGATATCAATGTTGAGGTTAAAAAAGGCGAAGTTGTGGGTATTGCAGGACTGATGGGTGCGGGACGTACCGAGTTTGCAATGAGCGTTTATGGAAAAGCCTATGGTAAGAAAATCACAGGCGAGCTCATTAAAGATGGTGAACCCTTACAACTACACTCCATTGCCGATGCAATCAGCAACGGAATTGCCTACGCAACAGAAGATAGAAAATCAGCAGGATTGATTTTGATTGATGACATCAAACGCAATATCTCATTGGCTTCTTTAAACAAGCTGATTACTGGGATTGTGATTGATGAAAACAAGGAAATCAAAGTGGGTGAAGAATATCGCGAAAAGCTGAATATCAAATCTTCGAGCATTCTGCAGAAAACAGGTAAGCTTTCGGGCGGAAATCAACAAAAAGTTGTTTTCAGCCGTTGGATTTACCTAAATCCAGATGTTTTGATTCTGGACGAACCCACACGCGGCATTGATGTTGGTGCAAAATATGAGATTTATACGATCATCAACGAACTGGCGGAACAAGGAAAAAGTATCATTATGATCTCTTCCGAGCTTCCTGAGATTTTAGGAATGTGCGATCGTGTTTATATTATGAATGAGGGAAGAATTGTTGGCGAAACAGCCGCATCAGATGCTTCCCAAGAAAGCATCATGCATTGTATTCAGGAAAGTAACAAGGAGGTTGCGAATAAATGAAAAAAAAGAGTAATGCTGGACTGGGCATCAAGGGGAATATTCGGCAATACACAATGCTTATTGCACTGGTCGCTGTTATCGTATTGTTCCAGTTTCTAACAGGTGATAAGGGAGTAGGGTTTTTTAATCGTTTTGGTAGCGGAATTCTGTTGCAGCCAAACAATATATCCAATATTATTCAGCAGAACGCCTATGTTCTGATACTGGCTGTGGGTATGTTGCTCTGTATCTTAACCGTGGGTAATATTGACCTTTCGGTTGGATCAATCGTTGCCATTGTTGGCGCTATTTCTGCGGTTATGGTTTTGAAGTGGGATATGCCGGTTTGGATATCCATCGTTGCCGGTTTGGCCGTTGGCGTTGTTATCGGTGCGTGGCATGGATTTTGGATTGCTTATGTGGGCATCCCCGCATTTATCGTAACCTTAGCAGGTATGCTTATTTTTAGAGGGCTGACCATGGTTATCTTGGGCGGCACATCGTTGGCACCGCTTCCGACTAACTACACATTCATGGCAGCTGGTTTTGTACCCGATATTGTATCGGTGGAAGGTACTAACGTTTTGGCAATACTCGCTGGGGCTGCGGCTGTGATTGCTGTGGCGGCATCCGAGACGATTAAGCGCGCTAACAAGAAAAAATATAAATTTGAAACCGAAGCATTTTGGGCGTTTCTTGCCAAACTTGTGGGTATTGGTGTGGCTATTATGGCCTTCACCTACGCATTATCAAAATATAAAGGTCTTCCGGTTGTTTTGATTGTTGTTGTGGTATTGGTTCTCATCTATACCTTCATTACAACAAAAACAATACCTGGTCGTCATATCTACGCTTATGGCGGGAACCCAAGAGCTGCTGAGCTTTCGGGCGTAAAGACCAAAAAAGTATTGTTCTGGGTATATGTGAATATGGGTCTGCTATCAGCATTGGCTGGCATCGTTTTTACTGGACGACTCAACTCGGCTACACCAAAAGCGGGTACCGGTTTTGAGCTGGATGCGATTGCTTCTTGCTTCATCGGTGGTGCTTCCACGACGGGTGGTGTCGGTACGGTTATCGGCGCGATCATCGGTGGCCTTTTGATGGGCGTTCTTAATAATGGTATGTCCATTATGGGAGTAACGGTGGACTGGCAGCAAGCTATAAAAGGCTTTGTTCTTTTGTTGGCTGTTGCGTTCGATGTACTCTCCAAAGCACGTACAAAATAGACTTGAGGTATTCCTCCTTAAATAAGCAGATGATAATTATCATCTGCTTATTTTTCTAAAAAGTGCGTTTGTTGCGTCATTAAGCGGATAGAAAATACATATATAAGAAGTAACAGGAGAAAAATAATGAATAAAAAATATCAGTTTTGGTTTGTAATCGGAAGTCAACATTTATACGGACCCGAAGTTTTAAAGGACGTTGCGGGACATGGGGAAACCATGGTGGCTGGATTTAATGCAGATGAAGCCGTTCCTTTTGAAGTGGTTGGCAAAGGCGTTGTAACGACGCCGGATGAAGTAACAGCCGTGATGAAGGCGGCCAATGGGGATGATACCTGCGCGGGCGTTATTACTTGGATGCATACGTTTTCACCAAGCAAAATGTGGATTACCGGGCTTGGTTTGCTCAACAAACCCTATTTGCATATCAATACTCAGTTTAATCGCAGCATACCCTATGATAGTATAGATATGAATTTCATGAACACCAACCAGTCAGCGCATGGTGACCGAGAACATGGGTTTATCACAGCCAGACTGCGTTTGAAAAGAAAAGTTATTTGTGGTTACTGGGAAGATACGGATATGCGTCAACGCATGGGCAGCTGGATGCGCTCGGCGGTCGGCGCTGTGTTCAGCCGAGGCCTTAAGGTGATGCGATTGGGCGACAATATGCGCTATGTGGCGGTGACCGAAGGCGATAAAATCGGCGCGGAAAAAGTATTTGGGTGGAGTGTGAACACCTTTGGCGTGGGCGGTTATGCCGAGAAGGTAAAAGCGGTAACCGACGCTGAAGTGGATGCTAAAGTAAAGGAATACGAAGAGAAATATGTGATCGATACCGATAACTTAGGTTCGGTAAAATATCAAGCGAAGCTGGAAGTAGCGCTTGAAAAAATGCTGGAAGATGGCGGTTTTTGTGCGTATACCGATACGTTTGAAGACCTGTATGACTTAGACCAATTGCCGGGGCTTGCCAGTCAAAATATCATGAGCAAAGGCATCGGTTTTGGAGCTGAAGGCGACTGGAAGACAGCGGCGCTGGAGGCAGTGATGAGCGAGATGAGTTTGGGACTGACCAAAGGATTGTCGTTTATCGAGGACTACACCTATGAACTCAGTGAAGAAAAGGCATCCGTTTTGGGCGCCCATATGCTGGAGATCTCGCCGGCTATCGCTGCAGAAAAAGCAAAAATTCAAGTCCATGATCTTGGGATTGGTGGCAAAGACGCACCTGCGCGTTTGGTGTTTGAAGGAAAAACAGGGCCTGCGATACTCGTCACGATTATCGATATGGGCGGACGTTTCCGGATGATTGTGCATGATGTGAATACCATCAAGCCCGAAAAAGCGATGCCGAACCTGCCGGTGGCCAGCGTGATGTGGCAACCCGAACCGAATATGATCGTGGGTAATGAAGCGTGGATTACTTGTGGCGGCACACACCATAGTGTGATATCCTATGATTTGACGGCCGAGCATATGAAAGACTTTGCCGAAATTATGGGTATCGAATGTCTTCATATCGGCAAGAACACGAGCATAGAGGATTTGAAAATGAAACTCGCCATGGGCGATGTGATTTGGAGTAAGTAACAATGCTGGAACAATTAAAACTGGATGTATTTGAAGCCAATCTTTCGTTGGTCGAAGCCGGGCTTGTGCTCTATACTTGGGGCAATGTCAGTGCATTGGATGAAAAGAGTGGGCTGGTGGTAATCAAGCCCAGCGGGGTTTCGTACAGTGCCATGAAGCCATCGGATATGGTGGTAGTGGATATGGACGGGAAGATTGTTGAAGGGGAACTTAATCCTTCTTCCGATACTGCGACGCATATCGCGCTATACCAAGCGTTTTCGGGCATTAAATCGGTGGTGCATACACACAGCAAATGGGCCACTTCCTTTGCCGAGGCACGTGCGGACATACCCTGTTTGGGCACGACTCAGGCGGATAATTTCTATGGGGATATTCCGTGTACGCGTCAGATGACCCAAAGCGAAATATCCAACGAATATGAAAAGGAAACTGGCAAGGTGATTGTTGAAACGTTTCGGGAGAGGAACATTGACCCGCTTTTCGTGCCGGCAGTCATTGTGGCCAACCATGGCCCGTTTAGCTGGGGCGGCACGCCGGAAAAAGCGGTTGAGAACAGCGCGGTGATGGAATATGTGGCCGAGATGGCGTATATTGCGATGGGCGTCAATCCAAAAACCGATATGCAACAGGATTTGATTGATAAGCATTTTTTACGGAAACACGGTAAAAACGCATATTATGGACAAAAGAAATAAAGGAGATGGTTGCGGATGGCTAGAGAAAATGCAAAACAGACGATCGAAAATGGGAAAGCGGCGCTAGGGATTGAATTTGGTTCCACGCGAATCAAAGCTGTATTGGTGGACAAGGAAAACCAGCCGATTGCGGTCGGCGGGCATGAATGGGAAAATCAGCTCGTCGATAATATCTGGACATATAGTTTAAGCGACGTGGAAAGTGGGCTGATGTCCGCTTACCGGGACATGGCAGACCAAGTCAAAAAAGAGTACGGCACCGATATTCGCGCTTTAAGTGCGATTGGTGTTTCGGGCATGATGCACGGATATATCGTTTTGGATGAAAACGATCAACTCTTGGTGCCTTTTAGAACTTGGCGAAACAATATCACCAGTGAAGCTTCCGAAAAGCTGACCGCGCTGTTTAACTATCCCATCCCGCAGCGATGGAGCATTGCGCACCTTTACCAGAGCATCCTCAACGGGGAAAGTCATGTTAAGGATATTCGGTATCTAACGACATTGGCCGGATACGTGCACTGGAAGCTCACCGGAGAAAAAGTGATGGGTGTGGGTGAAGCATCGGGCATGTTCCCGATTGAGATTAAAACCAAAGACTTCAATACACGTATGCTGACTCAGTTTGATGAACTGATTGAAGGAAAAGCCCCATGGCAGTTGAAGGATATTTTGCCGGGAGTGAAAAGCGCAGGCGAAAAAGCCGGTGTGCTGAGTGATGCCGGGGCAGCTATGCTAGATTCTTCGGGGAATTTAAGTGCCGGGGTTCCTGTCTGTCCGCCCGAGGGCGATGCAGGCACAGGCATGGTCGCGACGAATACGATCGGGGTAAGACAAGGCAATGTTTCAGCCGGAACGTCGGTGTTTGCTTGTTTGGTTTTGGAAGGTGATCTTTCTCGTGCCTATCCTGAAATTGATCAAGTCACCACGCCGGACGGCAAATTGGTGGCTATGGCGCACTCCAACAACTGTACGTCAGACCTAAATGCATGGGTGGAGCTTTTTGACCAGGCAGTAACCGCGCTTGGATTTGAATGTAGTAAAACACAATTGTTTGAGACCCTATATCGTTCAGCCCTGACGGGTGACGCAGACGGCGGCGGATTGCTTTCTTACGGATATATTTCCGGTGAGCACATCACGCACTTTGAAGAAGGACGTCCTTTGTTTGTTCGTGGTGAGAACAGTCGATTCACCTTGGCCAATTTTATGCGGGTGCATCTGTTCTCAGCGTTGGCGGCTATGCGGATTGGGCTGGATATTTTATTTAAAAAAGAAAACGCACGGGTCGATGAGGTACTGGGACACGGCGGACTATTTAAGACCGAAGGTGTGGGCCAACGTATTTTGGCCGGCGCGCTGAATACGCCGGTTACCGTGATGGAAACAGCAGGCGAAGGCGGTGCTTGGGGCATGGCAGTGCTTGCTTCCTATATGGTCAACAAAGCAGAAGGTCAGAGTCTGGACAACTATCTGAATGCCAGCGTTTTTGCATCACAGGAAAAGCAGACCATGAAGCCGGATGCGAAGGATGTTGAAGGATTTGAGTGTTATATCCAGCGTTATCGGCAGGGACTATCTGTTGAAAGCGAAGCGGTTAAGTGTTTGGACTAAAGGTTTTGTTATGATGGTTTTCAGCAAGAAGGGATACATATGGCAGAATTAAGATATAATCCGTTTAAAGATGATTGGGTGATGATTGCGTCAGCGCGACAGAATCGGCCGCAGATGCCGAAGGACTGGTGTCCGTTTTGCCCGGGTTCGGGCAAAGTGCCGGATGCTTACGACGTTTATGCATATGACAACGATTTTCCTGCACTTTCACCAAACCCACCCGAGCCGGATGATGTGGCCGGGGGCATGTTTAAGGTGGACAAAGCCTATGGTAAATGTGAGGTAATTCTGTATTCGCCTGAACACACCACGACCTTGCCCGAGCTGCCAACCGGGCATATTAGAAAGATTGTGGATCTATGGTGCGAACGGTTTGAAGCCTTAAGGCGTTTTGACAAATCGAAGTACATTATGATTTTTGAAAACCGCGGCGAAGTGGTGGGGGTCACCATGCCTCATCCGCACGGGCAGATATATGCCTATCCGTTTATCCCAAAAAAGCTACAGCTGGAGCTGGATTTGGCAAGGAAGCACAAAGCCGAAACCGGGAACTGTCTGTTCTGTGACTGGAAAGATGAGGAGATGGCCGCCAAAACGCGCGTCATCTTTGAAAACGAACACTTCGCAGTGATTGTGCCGTTTTTTTCGGAATTCACCTATGGCTTTCATATTATCGCAAAAGAGCATTTAAAATACATCACCGATTTCAGCGATGCGCAAAAGACCAGTTTGGCTGAGACTTTGCGCCAAGCGACGGGGATGCTGGATAGCTTATTCGATATGAAGTTTCCGTATATGATGTGCATGCATTCG
>JBFLKV010000016.1:0-3956 GCA_040883365.1 Eubacteriales bacterium | reverse complement strand
TATCGACTTCTTGCAAAAAATGTAAAAATACTATATTGTTAAATGGTAAAATATATTAAAAACGAAAGGATATAGACATTATGGATTACTATTCTCTAATTATTGGTGTTGCATCCTTAGTATTGGCAATGATTGCGCTTATCATCATGAATTTAAAATCACAAAAGAACAGAAGAGAGATTGAAAAAAGTGTTGAGAGCATGAAAACGGAGGATTTCGCGTTGGACGTTCTTGCGTTTGATGGAAAGGGCGTCGATAAAGATATTGTCGGTCAATCGCGAGATAAGATTGTAGCTGAATTACTAAAAAACTATCATGATCAGGCGCTTATGCAGGCTTCGGTGCAATTTTGGTTCAGCTTGTTTGCGGCCGTCGCAGGGTTTGTATTCATTATCATTACGATTCTGAATAATACCCATAATATGGAGTGGTTTGATTATGTGGTCAAGGTGTTGCCTGGCGTCATCATTGAAGCGGTTTCCGTTCTGTTTTTCCAGCAATCGAAAGAGATGAGGTCGCGCGCAACCAAGTTTTTTGATCGATTACGCGAGGATGAAAAAATTGAAAGAAGCATTGATATTGCAGAATCAATATCGGATGAAAAGATGAAATCGGATGTAAAATCTAAAATCGCGCTCCATATCAGCGGTATCAGCTCGGTAGAAGAAAAAGAATAGCAGGGCTTAAAGAATAATCGCACCCAAAGGAATTTTTCCTGAAGGTGCGCTTTTTTATTACCCATATATATTTCTGGTATTTAAGTCAAAACAATCTTTTAGTTGTTATTCTTCGCATCGTTACGGTATAATAAAACATCATATGTATTGTTCATAAAGGAGGCATAAATGATTAATTTCTTGGAACAACAAACACCCGTCATGCAGGCACTGTACGGTACGCTTTTTACTTATGGCGTTACAGCGCTGGGTGCGGCGATGGTGTTTTTCTTTAAACGAATCAATAAAAAGGTGCTGGATGCCATGCTGGGGTTTGCCAGTGGCGTCATGATTGCGGCCAGCTTTTTCTCATTGCTGGCACCGGCAGTCGCCATGGCCGAAGACGTAGGCGCAAGGGCTTGGCTGGTCGTGGGCATCGGGTTTTTATCCGGCTGTATGTTTTTGTTTGCGGCGGATAAACTGTTGCCGCATATGCATGTGTCCGGCGATCATGTACACAGAGAAGGCGTGTCAACCCATTGGAAAAAGTCGATTCTGCTGGTGACGGCCATCACCATCCATAATATCCCCGAAGGCTTAGCTGTGGGCGTGGCTTTTGGTGCGGCGGCGGCGGGTTTGCCTGGGGCATCCTTGGCGGCGGCTATGGCGTTGGCACTGGGCATTGGCTTGCAAAACTTCCCGGAGGGCGCGGCGGTTGCGGTGCCGCTCAGAAGAGAAGGTTTTTCGCGTGGTCGAAGCTTTTTCTGGGGTCAACTTTCGGGCGTAGTGGAGCCCATTGCGGGTGTGCTGGGCGCAGTGGCTGTGCTGGCGTTTCGCCCCATTCTGCCGTATGCTTTGGCGTTTGCGGCGGGCGCGATGATCTATGTGGTGGCCGAGGAATTGATTCCTGAGGCGCATGCAGGACATTCGGATATCGCCACGTTAGGGCTGGTCTTTGGCTTCTTGGTGATGATGATGATGGATGTGGGATTAGGTTAATTTTAGGGATTAAATATTGAATAAACGGCGTTGCACAAATTGTGTGATGCCGTTTTTTTTTATTGATTATGGTAGATTGTGTGAATATGCTATACACATTGTCATTGATTTATTATTGGATTATAATACAAATGTTAGTAGTGCGAATTGTTCATTTAATTGGTCATTTTAAGATAAGGAGGAAGGCAATGTATTGTAAATCTTGTGGCGCGAAGATGCCAGATGATGCAAAATTCTGTGTAGAATGCGGTCAGAAAGTTGAAAAATCAACCGAAAAAGAAACGACGAAAGAGTCTGGCCCAAAGGTTATGCCTGAAAAGGTGAGGGCACAGGTGAATCCAGATAAGAAAAAAGGTGGCTTTAAAAAGGTGCTTTTTTGGATTTTTGGTATCATTGGTGGGCTGGCAATTCTTTTTGTTGTGCTTCTTATCGTATGGCCGAGTGAGGATCAGATAGAAAAACAGGCTAGTCGTTCGGATTTTGTTGGTGTATGGCAGGCACTTGGATCTGCGGAGGAACCGAATAGTGGGATTGCGCTATATGATACAACCGAGAGCAAAATATTCACTATAATTTTTGATACAGGTCGGTTGATTAATGTCGAAGTCAGCGTAGACGGTATGGTCTTATCTCAAGCAGAAACCACCTATACGGTAAGTGAGGGGCATCTTGATTGTACGCTGGAGAGAGTAGACGCATCGGGTGATATACATATTCGCATGTTTATAAATTCGCAGGGTAATCTGGTATATACCGAGTGGGGAACAAACGGGGCTGCGTACGAGTATACAGTGAGTGGATTGACCGATGTTGACCCAGAAGATTTTTTTATGGAAGAGAAAGCAGGAGTAGATCAAACCATAACGCCTGAGCAGGAAGCGCTATTAACAGGTGTGGAACCGGATATAGAAGCGATAGTTGCAGGGTATAGGTGGGAGGTAAGTGGTGATGTGGTGGATGCAATTCCTGACAGCACACTGCCATCTGGGTACCCAAGATCCTTCGAGCCAGTTCAGGGCTCGATGGTATATACTTTCAACACATCGGCAAAAACACTGACCATAGCCACCTATGAGAACGGGCAGATGACAAACCAAGTGACAGAAAATTATACAATGGAGGAACCGAGTACGATTTATGCGTTTAAGCGCACGCAGAGTATAGATGGACAGGATTATGAAATATCCAGTGCGTATTTTGTATCAAATGGTATACTGTATGAGTGCGAGGTGATGGACGATAGCGTTTGCTCAAACTTTATTGCATATAACAATATTGGGTCATCGACATTGACGGTAGAAGACATAGTTGCAGGCCTGAATAGAAGCTTTGAGGCAACTGCCGAAACCAGCCTTTGGGTTGTATCAGGAGAATCTGTGCCCGTGGCAGTCAACGGTACTTTGCCGGCAGGATACCCACGCACGTTCGAAACAACGTTTGGTACCATGGTATATGAGTTTGATAGCGCCACGCAAACCTTGAAGCTTTCGACGTATGACGAAGAGGGTCGTTTTATCGGGGACTATATTAAACACTATGAGATGTTGAACAGCACCTATGCCTCTGCATTTAAACGGGTGCAAGTGATTGATGGAATTGAGTATGAGGTGATGAGTGTTTACTTTATTTCGGATGGTGTACTGTATGAGTGCGAAACGGTGGATGGTGTGGATGCTTCTAACTACATTGCATACTTAAACATGGGAGCTGCTGTCTATTCACCACAAGCCGAGATTGACACGCTGGTAGCCGGGTTAAACCGTGATATTGAATCGGCATTGGCGGATTCCAGATGGCAGATTAACGGTGAGTCGCTTCCTGCGCTTCCTGATGCCGCACTCCCTTCTGGTTATCCAAGATTCTTTCAAATTCCGGCGGGTACTATGGTATATCAGTTTGATACTACAAATAGAAAACTAACACTAACGGTATATAATGAAGATGGGACGGTTTCAGATGTGACCACCCAAACGTACACTAAGATAAATGATACCTATATATCCGCTTTTTCACGCACTCAGACGTTAGACGGCGTTCAGCGTGAAGTGATGAGTGTCTATTTTATATCTGACGGCGTGCTATACGAGTGCGAGATCGTGGATGGCATTGATGCTTCAAACTATCTTGCTTATGATCGATTGAACTAATGATAAAGAAAAAATGCCGCCTAATTTTAGGCGGCATTTTTTTATTATTTATTCAGAATTTCGTGAAGTTGCTTAGGTGTGATCACCAAATCGGAATTGACACAGTTCTCTTCGCTAAACGATGCTCTTGGATTTTGCGTTGGTGCGCTTGGAT
>JBFLKV010000115.1:0-6868 GCA_040883365.1 Eubacteriales bacterium | reverse complement strand
TTGTGGCGGGTGAAGCGATGAAGATTTCTGATATCGCTGGCGCTTTGGAAGAGTCAGAAGTGACGATATCTTCGGTTGCAGATAAAATGATCGAATCACGC
This sequence comes from Eubacteriales bacterium, assembly GCA_040883365.1. Classification (GTDB taxonomy): domain Bacteria; phylum Bacillota; class Clostridia; order Christensenellales; family CALMFG01; genus CALMFG01. The sequence continues at coordinate 6,767 of JBFLKV010000115.1, read as the reverse complement.
AAGAAAAATGAAAATGGCATTGAGCTTTTAAGGCTGGGTAACAAGCTGCAGCTTTCTACCAACAAAGCATATGAGCCTTATATTAAAAAGCTGTTTATGCCGGATAATACGTATACCATCACCAATGCGGCGATTGAGACACTGTCTATTATCGCCTATAATCAACCGGTTACGCGCGGCGAGATTGAGAAAATTCGCGGGGTCGGTTGCACCTATTCGCTGGGGGCACTGCTGGCAAAAGGTTTGATTTACGAGGCGGGGAAAAAGGATACGCTCGGTCATCCGATTCTTTATGCGACGACTGATGAATTTTTGCGACATTTTGGGCTTTCGGGATTGCAGGAACTGCCGGACCTTAAAGAGGCAGCACAAGAGTAAACAAGGCAAGATACCAAACAATTCGTTTGGTATTTTTTATTGCCACTGATATAATGGAGCTATGGAAGAAAATAAGATACGACTTAATAAATATATCGCCGATTGTGGGGTTTGCAGCCGAAGAAAAGCTGACGAGCTAATCGCATCCGGTGCGGTTGAAATCAATGGGCAAATCGTGTCCGAAATGGGTGTTAAGGTGGATGCTGGCGCCGATGAGGTGATGGTGGAAGGAAAAGCGATTTCACTCACCCAAACGCTGGTTTACTATTTGCTCTACAAACCGACGGGCGTGGTCAGCACATGTGACGACCCACAGGGACGACGAACCGTATTGGACATCATCAATCATGCGCATCGACTGTACCCGGTTGGTCGGTTGGACTATGAATCCAGCGGGCTGTTGATATTGACCAATGACGGCGAGATGACCCATCGCGTGACACATCCGAGTTTTGAGATTGAAAAAGAATATGTCGTTACCGTACGTGGGGCGCTTTCGCAAGCGGTGTTAGATAAACTACGCGCGGGTGTTTATATTGATGGAAAGAAAACCCACCCGGCCGAAGTGGAAGTGATTAAAAGCGGCAAGAAGACGAGTGAAATCAGGATGGTGATTCATGAGGGCAGAAACCGCCAGATTCGTAAAATGCTGCGAGTAGTGGGGAGCCATGTGGATGCGCTATGTCGCGTACGGTTGGGGCACATAACGCTTGAAGGGCTTAACCCGGGTGAATTCCGAGATTTGACCGATGAAGAAAGAGATTACCTAAAAGGGCTAACCTGTGCTGACTAGAAAATATATCGGGAAATTCAATGCGGTCACACTATCACATCAGCTGATGCGTGAGCAAATAAGGCCGGGGCAGACTGTTGTGGATGCCACCTGTGGCAATGGACACGACACCGCCTTTTTGGCAAAGGAAGTCACAGCGACGGGTCAAGTATGGGCGTTCGATATCCAAAATGCGGCGTGCGATATCACGAAAGAGCGAATAAAAAACTTGGGGTTTCACCATGTCAAGGTGATTCATGATGGCCATGAAAATGTGGGCGAGTATCTATCGCGCACCATAGACGGCGCCGTTTTTAACCTAGGCTATCTGCCATCCTCAAACAGCCAAGTCATCACAACACCCAAAACAACAAAAAAGGCGATTTGTACGCTGCTTGATGGCCTTAACCCAAGTGGGTTCATCTGTATTACCGCCTATGTGTCGCATCCGGGAGGCCGGCGGGAGTACCGTGCGCTCAAGCGTATGTTTGGGCGAAAAAGTCTACATCAGTGCCAAATCACGGTTTTTGATGAAGCGCGAAGAAAAAACTCTGCGCCAAAAGTTTTGTTTATACAAAAACAAGTTGATTTTTAGTTGGATATGTTAGATAATGAACTAAGTTATAGGCGTAAGATGGGGGAATATAGTTAAATTTTTATTGCTTTGCGGATTGAATAGTGATTATCCCGACAATAATTTTTAATATTACGAATGATTTATGGAGGTTTAACGAATGAGCAAACTCGACAAGCTTAATGAACTTGAAGCAAAAAAGCAGTCTGTGCTTGCGGGCGGCGGGGAAGCCAAAGTCAAGAAACAGCATGACGATGGTAAACTGACGGCGAGAGAGCGGATTGCAAAGCTTTTAGACGACAAAAGTTTTGTGGAAACAGATGCTTTTGTGCAGGGCTCTATGGCTGCCGAAGGCTTTGTGGGTGTATCAGCGGCTGGCGAAGGCGTTGTGACCGGATTTGGTACAATTAACGCAAGACCGGCTTATGTGTTCTCACAGGATTTCACTGTGCTGAGCGGTTCGCTTGGGTATATGCACACACAGAAGATTTTAAAAGTATTGGACATGGCAGGAAAGTCTGGTATTCCCGTTGTCGCAGTATTGGATTCGGCTGGTGCTAGACTGGGCGAAGGCGCGGCGAGCCTAAACGGCTTGGGTAAAATCATGAAAAAACTCACCGAACTTTCGGGCGTTGTTCCGATTATCTCGGTGGTGGCTGGACCTTGTGTAGGTTCTGCATCCTACTTAACTGCACTTTCAGATTTCGTCTTCACCACGGATAAAGTATCGACCATCACTTCGGCGGCACCTTCGGTGTACGGCGCAGACGCAAGCACCTTTGGCGGCGCGATGGCGACCAACGAGTTTTCTGGACTTGCTGATTTCTTTGCAAGCGATGAAGACACAAGCTTTATGCAAGTCAAACAACTGATGGAATTTCTACCCTTTAACAATGTTGAAGATGCACCGATCTATGATGTGACTGATGATATTAATCGCCAGATCGCTGAATTTGATGCGGATGATGTTGAGGTGAAGGCCATGATTTCTGCGATTGCAGACAATGGTGCTTTCCTTGAAACCAAAGCGTATTACTCTTCCAGCATTGTGACCGGATTTATTCGCTTGAATGGATTTGTTGCAGGTGTTGTGGCCAACAATGGCGCACCTCTGTGTAAAGAAGGTGCAAAGAAAGCGGCTAAATTTGTCCGATTCTGCGATGCATATAACACACCGATCGTATCTTTGGTTGACACCGAAGGCTATGCGGCGGATGCCGAAGCTGAAAAAGCCGGCGTGGTATCGGATGCGGCAAGATTGATTTTTGCTTATGCCGAAGCCAGCGTACCTATGGTGACCGTGATTACCGGCAAAGCGATCGGTAACGGTTTTGTTTCCATGTGCCCGAAGGGCCTGGGTGCAGATATGGTTTATGCGTGGCCAAATGCTGAGATTTCTTGCTTGGCATCAGAGACTGCGGCCAACATCATTATGACCGAGGAATTGCTTGGCGCGGATGATCCGATTGAAAAGCGCAAAGAGCTCGGCGCGATGTATGCTGAAAAATTTGCGAATCCCTTTGAGGCAGCAAAACAGGGTGCGGTGGACGACATCATCAAACCCAGTGAAACCAGACAGCGTGTGATTGCTGGACTTGAGATGGCTTTTGGAAAACGCGACCATGTGCTGCCTAAAAAACACAGCGTCATGCCGCTTTAGTTGGGAGGCCAATGATGAATATAGATTGGGCTTTAGTCCTGACACAATTGAAATATGGCGGCGGCATTTTCCTGTTTGGGTTTGGTATTGTTTTTTGCGGATTGATTGTTTTGCTAGTTTATATTAGTTTGCAATCCTTGTTCTTTAAAAAAGGCAAGAAAAAATCAAAAACCGCTAAAAAAACGAGTACGGCAAAACCCAGCAACGACTTTGTCGGACAAGTGAACTTGGATGAAAAGAAAACAATTGCGGCGATTTCGGCGGCTGTGGCCATGTACCTTGGCACCTCTGCCGGCAATGTGGTGATTAAAAGCTACAGAAGAATTGGAGCCAACACTCCGGCCTGGCGTCAAGCGGGCAGACGCGATTCGATTTTTAATAAATTTTAATAAGTTTAGGAGGAAACATTCATGCGTAAATTTAACATAAGTGTTAACGGAACTTCTTATGAAGTGGAAGTTGAGGAAATTGGCGGCGGTTACAGTGCTCCGGCTCCCGTAGCAGCCAGCGCACCTGCAGCAGCAGCACCTAAAGCAGCGCCCAAAAAGGCAGCAGCTCCGGTTGCCGCCGGCGAACAGGTGACAGCTCCGATGCCGGGCAACATCTGGCAAGTAGTTGCTTCGGTTGGTCAGGAAGTTGCCGAAGGCGATGTTGTTTTGGTTTTGGAAGCGATGAAGATGGAAAACGAAATCATGGCACCCAAAGCGGGTAAAGTGGCGTCAATCAACGTGGAAAAAGGCGACTCCGTTGAAGCGGGTCAAGTGCTCTTTGTGATTGCGTAAGAAAAAGCTAACCGCTTTTACGCAAAAAAAATACAATAAGGAGGATTTGATGCGTGGAAACATATACGTTTAATATAGGATCATCTTTTAAAACGTTTATAGGAGATACTGGCTTTGCTAATATTTTAAAAGACGTGACTACGATGACTGGTTATGCGGAAGCAAGCTGGATAGAAAGAATTCTATACCAGTGGGGCAGTCCGATTATGATTCTTATCGCTTGTTTACTTTTGTATCTTGCGATTGTTAAGAAATATGAACCTTTACTATTACTACCGATTGCGTTTGGTATGCTTTTGGTCAACTTGCCGCTTTCGGATGTCATGGATGCACCATCCTGGATAATGACATCTGAAACCGTAAATGGGATACAAGATCAAAGTGTTATCCATCATGCAAAGGACGGGGGCTTATTTTACTACCTTTATCAAGGAGTAAAACTGGGCATCTATCCACCGCTCATCTTTATGGGCGTGGGCGCGATGACCGACTTTGGTCCATTGATTGCGAACCCGAAATCTTTGCTTTTGGGTGCAGCTGCACAGTTTGGTATCTTTGTTGCCTTTATCGGCGCGATTATGCTTGGTTTTGAAACCAATGAAGCGGCGTCTATTGCGATTATCGGCGGTGCCGATGGTCCAACAGCGCTGTACGTTACTTCAAAACTTGCGGATCACCTATTGGGACCGATCGCAGTTGCGGCGTACTCATATATGGCTTTAGTACCTATCATTCAGCCACCGATTATGAGGGCCTTTACCTCAAAAGAAAACCGAAAAATCAAGATGGAACAACTTCGTGAGGTCTCCAAGACCGAGAAGATTATCTTCCCAATCGCTGTGACCATCTTTATCTGCTTGATGCTTCCGGCGGCGATACCGCTTGTGGGTATGCTGATGCTGGGTAATCTTTTCAGAGAATCGGGTGTTGTAGAAAGATTGAATAGAACAGCACAAAATGAGCTTCTAAACATCGTGACCATTTTCTTGGGACTAACGGTGGGAGCAACAGCCAATGCGGTTGATTTCTTGAATAGCCAGACTATATTTATTATACTACTCGGTCTGTTCGCCTTCGCGTTTGGTACCTTTGGTGGTGTTCTCTTTGGAAACATTATGTGTAAGCTTTCAGGCGGAAAGATCAATCCGCTTATCGGATCAGCGGGTGTTTCGGCTGTACCGATGGCGGCTCGTGTATCGCAAAAGGTAGGACAAGAGGAGAACCCCTCTAACTTCCTGCTGATGCATGCCATGGGCCCCAATGTGGCAGGGGTTATCGGTTCGGCGGTTGCGGCTGGCGTATTGCTATCTCTGTTCTTAACTTAAATTATTAACGGGAGGAAAATATAATGGGTAAAAAAGTATTAATTACCGACACCATTTTAAGAGACGCTCATCAGTCTCAGGCGGCAACACGCATGAGAACCGATGAGATGATTCCGGCTTTGGAAAGATTGAATAAAGCGGGATACTGGTCTTTAGAAATGTGGGGCGGTGCAACATATGATTCCTGCTTGCGTTTTCTTAATGAAGACCCGTGGGAAAGACTGAGAACGATTAAAAAATATTGTCCGGATACCAAGATGCAGATGCTGCTTCGCGGCCAAAACATTTTGGGCTACAAGCACTATGCGGACGATGTGGTTGATGAATTCGTTAAAAAGGCGATTGAAAACGGTATTGACGTTATTCGTATTTTTGACGCATTGAATGACCCAAGAAACATGGAAAAAGCGATTGAAGCGACCAACAAGTATAAAGGCTGGTGTGAAGCGACTATTTCCTACACAACAAGCCCTGTACATACCAACGAATACTTTGTTAAACTGGCACAGAAGTTGGAAAAAATGGGCGCGCATTCGATTTGCATTAAGGACATGGCCAACCTATTGTTGCCTTACGAGGCATTCAAATTGGTTTCTGCCATGAAAAAAGTCATTAAAGTACCGATTCATCTACATACGCACAACAAGTCGGGTACAGGTGCAATGACCTACCTAAAAGCCATTGAAGCAGGCGTTGATATCATCGATACCGCGCTGGCACCCTTGGCTAATGGTACGGCACAGCCGCCGACCGAATCGATGGTTGCGACGTTGAGTGGTACCGAGTACGATACTGGTATGGATATTGAATTTTTGAATGATATCTCTGAGCACTTCAAGGGCGTTGCACAACGCTTGACTGATGATGGCTTCAGAAAACTCGGCTCTTTGACCGTAGATATCAAAACACTGATCTATCAGGTGCCGGGTGGCATGTACTCCAACCTATTAAGTCAGTTGGAAAAAGCCAATGCTTTGGATAAACTGACGGCTGTTTTGGAAGAAGTACCGAAAGTTAGAAAAGAATTTGGCTATCCGCCATTGGTAACACCGACATCTCAGATTGTGGGCACACAGGCTGTGTTCAACATTTTGGGCGGCGAACGCTATAAGATGGTGACCAACGAATCAAAAGCCTTGCTCCGTGGTGAGTACGGTCAGTTGCCGGGCGAAGTGGACGAAGCTGTTCGTAAGAAATGTATTGGTGACGCTAAAGTTATCACGCATAGACCGGCCGATGATATTCCGCCAGAGCTTGATAAGTATCGCGAAGAGAT
>JBFLKV010000114.1:0-5519 GCA_040883365.1 Eubacteriales bacterium | reverse complement strand
TTGGATGACCTGATTGTGGTTGCCCCCAAATTGGACGAAAATGCCAAGGCGTTTTTGTCACCTTTAACTTCGCGCATTGTCGCGAGCAAAGAAGCGATGCGTCTTTCTGCCTATCATACAGGCTTTAAGCTGGCAAAGGACCGCGATGACTATGATGAGATTTGTTTTTTCGATTCCTCACTTTTAGGTCCTTTTTATCCGCCACAAGATATGTTCAGCATTATGCAATCCTGTGATTGCGATTTTTGGAGTTTACATAAGGTAGACGCCCATCCGGCCGAACCCTCCGAGCAAAAAAAGTATGGCCTTAGAAAAAATGCGAAAGTGCCAGAACATCTTGTCTGGTCTCTGATGCTTATTAAAAGAAACGTATTCACTTCCTTGGCTTTTAAGAAAGTTTTTGCCCATACAAAAAAACCGAACGATGAAGTACTGGCCACACAAGCCTTAAAGGCGGCTGGTTTTACTTTTGATGTTTTTCTAAAAACCGATGATTTAACAGGGTATACCAACCATGTAATGATGGATGCCCCGCTTATCGCGGTTCGAGACAAAAAAACACCGTTTATTGATGAAAACCTTTTTTCACGTGATCTTGGCGAAGCGTTGGAGACCAGTCTGGGTCAAACCGTTCGTCCCGCCTTTGATTATATCGACCAACACACACCCTATGATGTCAACCTCATCTGGGACAGAATATTACGCACCGCCAACCAGCACGATATCAAAAACGCGCTGGGGCTAAGCTATGTTTTGCCTGCCGACCATGACCTGCCTAAAAAGGCAAATGCGGAAGCGCTCTCTGTGGCGCTTTGTATGCATCTATATTATGAGGACTTGTTTGACTACTGTTTAAATTACGCCGAGGCGATGCCGTCCCGCACACATGTCATTATCACCACCAATTCGTCCGAAAAGAAGACAAAGATTGAAAAAGTGTTTTCCGTTTTGTCCTGCGCTTCTTTGGATGTGCGCGTCATCGGCAACCGCGGACGCGATGTGTCTTCTCTTTTGATCGGGTGTCGAGATGCAGTTGAGAAATATGATATCATCTGCTACATGCACGATAAAAAGACCACTCAGTGGTCACCCGCCAGTGTGGGTGATGCTTTTTCCTATCAATGTTTTGAGAACAATCTGGCCTCCAGCTATTTTGTTGGCAATGTGCTTCAAACCTTTGCGGATCATCCCCGGCTAGGCATCCTTTCGCCCACACCGCCTTTCCACGCCAGCATCTATCAGACGCTGGGAAGAGAATGGATTTTAAACTTTGACAACACAGTAAAATTGGCCCAATCACACGGCATCACCGTCCCGATTGAAGACGATAAGCCGCCGTTGGCACCGCTGGGCACCATGTTTTGGTTCCGCGGTAAAGCGCTGGCTGGGCTTTGTAAAGACGATTTAACTTATGATGATTTCCCGCCCGAGCCCAACAACCTAAACGGCACCGTTCTGCACGCTTACGAACGGTTATACCCATACGCCGCACAAAGTGCCGGCTATTACCCCGGGCATCTACTCAGCCAAGAATACGGTGTTTTGCAATTAAACGCTCATTATCATATGCTCTTGGGTCTCAACCGACGAATATTGGATAAGGTCGGTCTAAAACACGAAAAATATACGCAAGTTATCCATACGCTGGATAAGCATTTGCCCCTGCTGACCGCCGAAAAGAGGTACGAGGTGTTTGTTAGCAAAATCCCGCCCAAACTGAAAAGAGTATTGGGCAACATTAAACGGGCCGTATTCAAAAAATAAATGTAAATTAGCTTTTTATCGATATCAATTTTTAGGAGGTTGTTTTTAGCTCGCGTGTTCTTGCGGCTAATAAGAACAATATGGTTTTTTCTTCTTCGATTTTTCTTTTCGGATTTTTGCCTATTCTTCTGGTTTTCTATGCGATTGCTTGGAAACTGAATTTTAAGCTGTCCAACATCATTCTTTTGCTTTTCAGTCTGTTTTTCATCTTCTGGGGTAGCGGCAAGGATACGCTCATCCTGCTCTCCATGATTTTGGTCAACTACATCTCTGGTCTGCTTTTGACGTGGGGCATTCCATCACGCGTTTTGGATAAAGCCGCCAAGCGTACCCCTTGGCAGAGGTTTGTTTTAATCGCAACCCTTGTTTTGAGTTTAGGACTTTTGGTCTACTATAAATACGCCGGCTTCTTGGCAGAAAATGCGGTCAGCGTTCTTTCCCGTTTAGGGGTTGATATCGCCGTGCCCGCTTCACTAAAAAGCATCCTCCTGCCGCTGGGTATCTCTTTTTATACCTTTCAGGCTTTAAGCTATACGCTGGATGTCTATTTTGGTAATGTCGGCTCCACGCGCTCACTGATTAATTTTTCGTTGTATGTTTCATTTTTCCCCCAGCTCATCGCCGGACCCATTGTGCGCTATGCGCATATCTATGAGCAAATCGGGAAACGCAGCATTGACCTTGAGGGTGTTTTTTCCGGCATGCTCCGGTTTATGGCTGGATTCGTAAAAAAAGTCTTGCTGGCCAACACGGTGGCCAAGGCCGCAGATGCGGTGTTTGGCTTAGCTTCGCCCGAGCTTACCGCCGGTATCGCTTGGGTGGGCATCATCGCCTATACTCTACAAATCTATCTGGATTTTTCCGCCTACTCGGATATGGCCATCGGTCTTGCCAAAATCTTTGGTTTCGATCTGCACGAAAACTTCAATTTGCCCTATACCGCGACTTCCATCCAAGACTTCTGGCGGCGCTGGCATATTTCTTTGTCCTCATGGTTCCGCGATTATCTGTATATTCCGCTGGGCGGCAACCGAAAAGGAAACGGACGCACCTATATAAACCTTGTTATCGTTTTTTTCATCTGCGGTCTTTGGCACGGCGCGGCATGGAACTTTGTTATTTGGGGCCTTTGGCACGGTGCCTTTCTTGTGCTGGAACGCGCTTTCCTTGGCAAGTGGCTCAAAAAAATCCCTCAAATTTTCAGCCGGGTCTATATGTCTTTGGTGGTCATTATCGGCTGGGTGCTGTTCCGGGCCGAAAGCCTATCCTACGCCATTAAGTACTTAAAAACTCTGTTTGTTCCAAAAAGTTTTGCCGGACAACTTTTGCGCGTGCCCACCGAGTTCTTGCAAAACGATATCATCATCGCTTTTGTTTTCGGTCTCTTGGCCAGCTTGGGCGGCTTTATGCACCTATATAAAAAAAGCCAAGAAAAACATGTTTTTTGGCAGCACGCTTATACGGCGCTTTTGTTTTTACTATTTATCGTTTCAGCAGCTAGTATCTACAATGGCAGTTATAACCCGTTCATATACTTTAGATTTTAACCAATATTAAGCTTAAGGATTAGAAAATGAAAGAAACAAGTAAAAAAATATATATCGCTTTCGCCGCTCTACTTTTGGTTCTGCCCGTGGCCTTAATGCCATTTTTCTACCACAAAAACGAAGCGGATATTGAAGAGATGGATAAACGCTATGCCACACGCTTTGAGGATATCTATAGTTCGGCGAATAAAGCGTCCACCTTTGAAAGTTGGTTATCCGACCATCTGGCTTTTCGGAAATCAACAATTTCGGCATTTTCACATCTCAATGTCGCTATTGGTGTTTCCAACAATCCGGAATACGTCGTGCTTGGCAAGAAGGGTTGGATGTTCCTTGGCAACGTTCATGCGCTCAAGATCGATCAATATCGCAGAACTATTGAGTACAGTGAAAGTCAAATCGAAGAAGACATCGGGCGAATTGATGCACTTAAGGCCCATTTAAACAATCAAGATATCGCTTTTCTGTTCGCTGTTCCTCCCAATAAAGAAAACATCTACCCAGAGTATGTGCCCACTTGGATGACGATTGATGGGTACGATAAATATGCCGAAATGTTTAGCGCACTTGGCGGAGAAGGCCTTATGTATCCGCTTTATCCCGATATCATGACGGCCAAGGCCGAATATGGCGATATCCTTTATCCTAAAACCGATGCGCACTGGACCGCGCTCGGCGCTTATGTTGGCTACTTAAGCATCATCGAAAAGCTCAATAATGAAAACGCTTTTGAATACCAGACCCTTTCACTCGATTCCTACTCGGTCGCCCCGAAAGACGGCTATGAGCTGGTCAAAGCCATCGGCTATTCCGGAAACTATAACGACTTTGAAACACCCGTTGTGTTCTCTCCCGAAACCCAGGCGGATATGACCTATATGACAGACAACACCACTTGGCAGGGTCTGCGCCATTTTAAAAACGATGCGGCGCTTAACGATGCCCGTGTTTTGATTATCGGAGATTCCTTTTCCGGTCAGCTTTCGCCATTTTTTGAGTCTTCTTTTTCCGATTTTTACTTTATCCATTACGCTATGGTGTTCGGCCAAAGTGATGCCGCTTCCACGCTTGACCAGATCATAGAAGAAACTCAGCCAGATATCATCATCCTTGAAGTCATCGAGCGGCACTTGTCTAGTTCCATCGGTCTGATGCCAACGACGTATGATTCGCTGGACTAAAGTATAACGTGTATTAATAAGGATATGTAAACAAACGCATATCCTTTTTTGTTTCACTTGAAAAAGCACCCGTTTTACACTATTATATACTGAGTTAATATGAAATAAAAAAGTTGTTAAGGAGAAGTTATGAGTAGTCTATCCCATCTGGATAATCTGGAAGCGGAAGCCATCTATATCATGCGTGAAGTTGCCGCAGAATGTGAAAACCCGGTGATGCTCTATTCCATCGGTAAAGATTCTTCGGTCATGCTGCACCTGGCGCTAAAAGCCTTCTATCCCGAAAAGCCTCCATTTCCGTTTATGCATATCGATACCACATGGAAATTCAAAGAAATGATCACCTTCCGTGACAATGTTGCAAAAAAGCACGGCATTGAGATGATCGTATACACCAACGAAGACGGTGTTAAGCAAGGTTTAAACCCCTTCGACCACGGTGCGGCCTATACCGACATCATGAAAACAGCGGCTTTAAAGCAGGCCTTGAACAAATATAAGTTCGATGCGGCCTTTGGCGGCGCACGGCGCGACGAGGAAAAGTCCCGTGCCAAAGAACGCATTTTTTCCTTTAGAAACAAGGAACACGCTTGGGACCCAAAAAACCAAAGACCAGAAATGTGGAAGCTGTTTAATACCGCCATCAACAAAGGCGAAAGTATGCGTGTTTTCCCTATCAGCAACTGGACCGAAAAAGATATTTGGCAATACATCAAACGTGAAAAGATCGACATCGTACCGCTTTATTTTGCGGACAAGCGCCCGGTTGTCTATCGGGACGGCAACATCATCATGGTGGACGATGACAGAATGCGTTTGGATCCCGGCGAAACACCTGAAGTCAAAAGCGTACGCTTTAGAACCTTGGGCTGCTACCCGCTGACCGGTGGCTTTGAAAGCAAAGCCGATACATTGGACGAAATTATTGACGAGACTCTGGCCGCAATCGCCAGCGAACGAACCAGCCGCGTGATTGACAGCGAAGCGGCGGGCAGCATGGAAAGAAGAAAGCGGGAGGGGTATTTTT
>JBFLKV010000113.1:0-4817 GCA_040883365.1 Eubacteriales bacterium | reverse complement strand
ATGAGTGGGAAAACGGAGAAGATAAAACAGGATGGGCCGAAAACAGGTGACCCAAGCGATTTGGACACATGGCAGAAGCTTTATGCTGCGTATGCCAAGCAGACGAAATATATTGTGAAGCGTATTGTGGACCTTTATGAGATGACCGAAAGTATGCGCGCGGACTATGCGCCGACGCCATATCTCTCGTTGATGATGAAAGGATGCGCCGAGAAGCGAAAGGACATCACGGCCGGTGGTGCCGAAATCAACCTCACCACCATCGAGGCGGTTACCTTTGCCACCACGGTGGATTCACTGCTGGCGATCAAGTATATGGTGTATGACCAGAAAATCTGCACGCTTGCAGAGCTGGTTCAAGCACTGAAGGACAACTGGGAAGGGCACGAGTATCTGCAGGCCATCGCCAAAAATAAAGCGCCAAAGTATGGTCGCGATGAAGCAGAAGCGGACAAGATGGCGCAAGCGGTGATGCGGTTGTGGGCCGACGAAACATGGAACCACACCACCAAAAGCACCGGACGGACCTTCCGCCCGGGGATGCTCTCCTGGAACTATTGGGTGGGCGATGGATATGTGATGGCGGCGAGTGCGGATGGACGAAAAAAAGGGCAGTTTTTATCCAACGCCATCTGTCCTTCCAACAACGCAGACACCAAAGGCCCGACAGCCAATGCCAACTCGGTCGGCACGGCGCTGGGCGGCAAAAGCGAAACAGGCGAATTTGAAAACTATGTTAATTTACTCCCCAACGGGGCCAGCCATACCATTACTTTCTCGGCATCGCTCCTGAAGAACAAAGAGGCGAAGGAAAAATTCAAGGCTTATCTTAAGGGGTATGCCGAGAATGGCGGCACCGCATTGCAGATTAATATCTTGGATTCAGCCATGTTGCGCGATGCGCAAAAGAACCCGGACGATTACCCACATCTGCTGGTTCGGGTAACGGGGTATAATGCATATTTTGCGTCCATCGGGCGAGAGCTACAAGATGAGATTATCGCACGACAGGAACATCAGGGGATGTAGCGCATGGGAAAAGGACGGGTTTTAAATATTCAAAGGATGTCCACCGAGGACGGACCGGGGCTTCGTACCACTGTGTTTTTTAAAGGATGCTCTTTAAGGTGTGCATGGTGCCATAACCCTGAGAGCATTGCGTTTAAAAAAGAGCTCGAATGGTTTGAGGCACGGTGCATGGGGTGCCAAATGTGTGTGCAGACGTGTGAGAGCGAGGTCATTACGTTTGAGAACGGCAAATTGCTGATTGACCCAGATGGATGCACCGGGTGCATGCTGTGCGTAGAAAAATGTCCGACCAATGCACTTGAAGTTAAGGGTATAGAATATGACGTTCAGGATTTGCTGGCTGAATTAATCAAAGACAAGGCTTATTTTGGCGAAGACGGCGGGGTGACGCTATCCGGCGGAGAAGCTTTGGCACAGCCGGAATTTATCGCAGCGCTATTGGCCGAACTTAAAGTAGCGGGCATTCACACAGCGGTGGATACATGTGGGCAGATACCGTTTGATATCTTTGAAAAAGTCATCGATGATGTATCGCTGGTGTTTTATGATATCAAACTGATGGACAGCGAGAAGCATAAGGCGTATACCGGGCAGGATAATCGACTGATATTGGGAAATATTAAAAAACTGGGTGATTTGATACGCAAAAACGGCGGACAAACCAAGCTTTGGATTCGAACACCGCTGATACCCGGCGCCACGGATGATGACGAGAATATTCGTGCGATTGCTGCGTTTATATCGGATAATTTGGCTGATGTGGTGGAGCGGTGGGAGCTCTTGGCGTTTAACAACTTATGTGCCGCAAAGTATCAAAGGCAGAATAGGGAATGGCGATTTGAAACAGCCAAAGTACAGGACGCCGAAAGAATAGCGCATATCAAGGCGATGATTGCCGAATTTAAACACTGTGTGGGCAAAACGTTTGTCGCACAGGAACAAGTTTGAAGGGATGGGTGCAAATAGATGTTAAAGACCATAAGCAAAGAAACAAAAGAAGCGTTTGCAACGGAATATAAGTGCGCGATGACTGCAGTGGCGGACGATGAGGGCTATCCGCATCTGTCGTTTATCACCACCATCATGGCCAAAAACGAAAACGTACTGACATCAGGCGAGTTTATCACCGGGCTTTCAAAACCATGGATTGAGCAGAAGAAGAAAATGGGGTTCATCGTGATGACGTTGGATCAGAAATGGTGGACGGGTACGGCCGACTGGACACATAAAACCAATACCGGAGAGGATTATGAGATGTACAATCAAATCCCGATGTTTCGGTACAACACCTATCTTGGCATCCATAGGGTGCACTACTATGATTTGGTCAGCATATCCGAAGGAAAGAAACTGGATATGGCAGGAATCGTCGCGAATGCCATCGGCAATATAATTATCAAGCCTTTCTTTAACAACAAAAGCGCACCAAATGCGCTGAGTGCGTGGGGCTATGATTTGATGAAGAATATCGCGACGTTGAAGTTTCTATCGTATATCGATGAGGATGGCTACCCTAAAGTCTATCCGGTGGTCCAAGCGCAGGCTTGTAACAAAGGCAGAATCTTGATTCCGCTTCACCCATACGGTAAGGTGTTGCGCGTCTTAAAAAGCGGCATGAAGGTGGCGATAATGGGATCGACGCTGAGTATGGAAAATGTGCTGATTAAAGGCACGCTTACCCGCAAAGGCAACGCGCTGGGGATTTTGGATATCACACGCGTCTATAATTCCCTGCCGCCAAAGCACGGGTATATATATCCGTAGCGTTTTTGCACGTTAGTTGAGATTAGGTGCGGGGGATAGGATGGGTGTTCGATGGAAATAAAAAAAGTGGTGATTGCCTGTGATTCGCTTAAGGGCTCGATCAGCTCTGTAGACGCGGCATGCGCCATAGAAAAAGGAATAAAAGCGGTTTTTAATTCAGCTAAGGTCGTCACCGTGCCCATCGCGGATGGGGGCGAAGGCTTTGTTGATGCGCTGGTTTTGGCCATGTCGGGAGAGAAGGTCAAGTTTCGGACAACGGGGCCACTATTTGAGTCGGTGGACGGTTATTTGGGTGTAACGGGAGATGTGGCGATTATCGAGATGGCCAGCGTTTCCGGCCTGATGCTGATTGGAGAAAGCCAGCGAAACCCAATGAAAACCACATCCTTAGGCACGGGAGAGCTGATTAAGGCGGCACTGGACAAGGGCCTTAGAAAAATCATCATTGGCATTGGCGGCAGTGCAACCAACGACGGGGGCATCGGCATGGCGACGGCACTGGGCGTCAAGTTTTTGGACGCATCGGGCAATACGGTGGTCCCCACTGGCGAAGGCATGGGGCGCGTTGCATCGATTGATATCAGCGGCTTAGATCAACGCATTTTAGAAGCAGATATCCGTGTGGCTTGCGATGTCGATAATCCACTGTATGGCAAGAACGGTGCGGGTTATGTGTATGCGCCGCAAAAGGGTGCAGACGCATCGGCCGTAAAAACGCTGGACAGCAATCTAAAGGCGCTTGCGGATGTGATTGCGAGCGATATGGATATCGATATTAAAACCATGTCGGGTGCGGGTGCGGCCGGAGGATTGGGCGCTGGACTGGTCGCCTTTTTGGGGGCAGAAATAAAGCCTGGCATCGAGCTGGTCTTGGATGCGGTTGGTTTTGATGCACTGATACACGACGCGGATTTGGTGATAACTGGAGAAGGCCGGATAGATGGGCAGAGCATCAACGGTAAAGCGCCAATTGGCGTGGCGGCAAGAGCCAAAAAAGCAAATGTCCCGGTGATTGCGCTGACCGGCGCGGTGGGCGAGGATTATGAGCGCGTGTATGAACACGGGATCGACGCCGTTTTCTCCATCAGCAGAATGGCAATGCCTTTTGAACAAATCAAGGCATTTTCGGCAGAGTTTTTACGTCAGACGACAACGGATATTATGCGGCTGATTAAACGCATGGGCCCAAATTAATGACGGTATGCGCGTTTACACAAAAGCGCATGGATATAATCAAAGCGAATCATTTATTTTGTTTTATCAATCAATTATGGAGGGAACAAACATGTTTATACCATTTATCTTTGCGGGCGCACTTTTGTGCCTTTTGCCTTTCTATGTGTGGACCGAGTATCATTGGTCGCAGGAGAAATTCTTCTTTCTAAAGCTGGCGTGTTCGTTGCTGTTTTTGGCGACGGCGATATCCGCGCTTTTCTTCTATGTCGATGATCCGGCGAATAAGACGTATGCCATCATGATTATCGCCGCACTTGGCTTTGGGCTGATTGGGGATTGCTTTTTGGTTTTTCCGGAAAAGCTGAAATATTTTATTATCGGGCTGGCTTCTTTTCTGGTAGGGCAGATCATTTACGGGATTAACTTTATGATGATTTTAGGAGTTTCATGGATCGATGCGCTGGTCTATGCTGCCATCATCGGGTTGATTGTTTGGTTGTTCAAAATCGGGAAAATGGAATTTGGCAAAATGAAAAAGCCGGTCATCGCCTATGTGGTGGCTATCACCTTTATGATTACACTGGCGCTTTCCGGCCTGTATAAAACGGGGCTTTCGCCCTTGCTGACGGTGATGGTGGCGGCGAGCGCGGTTTTGTTTCTGGCCTCGGATGTATTGTTGGGGTTTATGCGGTTTGCACCTGTACAACACAAGTGTTATCGGGCCACCAATCTAGTGCTCTACTATATCGCACAATTGATTTTTGCACTGACCATTGTTTTTGTGGGGTAGAAGAATGTAAAAAGCATTATGGTTAGATAGCAACCAAATGTATAAAAAAGGCGCTTTT
>JBFLKV010000112.1:0-3906 GCA_040883365.1 Eubacteriales bacterium | reverse complement strand
TTCAAAATCCTCTTCCGCACATTCACGGTCGTATTTATCCAAAAGCGCGGTGCTGATTTTTTCAATCAGTCGAATCGCGCCGGCGTAACCCACCGTCGGGAAGAAGCTATGCCCCACGCGGTCAAGAATAGGGAAGCCTACCCGTACCAACGGAATGTCCTCGGCTCTGGCGATATATTTGCCATAGGTATTCCCAATCAGCAAATCCACCGGTTCATTTTTAATCCATTGGTGTAATGTCATCAAGTCATGATTGTTGCCGACTTTAGAATCCTGGATGCCCGCTTCCAAAAGCAGCTCTTTCACTTTTTTGTCAAACGCCTTACCCGGTGTTCCCGTAACCACATACTTTGGAATCATACCAAGACCGATGACGAATTCGGTCAGTGCTATGACAGTGTCCGGGTCGCCGTACAAAGCCACTTTCTTGCCGTGATAGTGATTATGGATATCCACCATCAGGTCAATCAGCTGTCCGCGCTCCACTTCTAATTCCTTTGGCACGCTCACGCCGGTTTGCTCCACCAGGCGCATAATAAATGCATCGGTACTCGCAACGCCAATCGGCACTTCCAAAACGCTGGACGGCACTTCGCATTTTTTCTCCAGCTCGTATGCCGCTTCCTTGGAGGAAAACGCCCCCAGTGCCATGGTCAGTGCCGAATCCCCTGCTTTGACAATTTTCTTAATCGGTGTTCCGCCGTCGGGGTACATCTCGTACCGTCCGGTCATCGGCGCATTCACCACATCGCTGGTGTCCGGAAACATGATGTACTTAATGCCCATCAGGTTCAAAATCCGCTTTATTTCCTTCATATCGCTGGGCTCAACAAACCCAGGCACCACGTTGACCGTACTGTTCTTTTCCGGCTTTTTCGCTTCGGACAGATAGGTCACCATCGCTTTTACCATGTTTGAAAAACCGGTGATGTGCGAGCCCGTATAACTCGGCGTGTTCGCATGAATCACCACTTTGCCCTCGGGTAGCTTTGGCATGGTGTCTTTAATAATTTCCCCAATATCATCCCCGATGGTTTCGCTGAGGCAAGTACTGTTCACCGCCACGATGTCCGGGTTGTAGACATTAAAAATGTTTTCAAGCCCTTTAGCCAGATTCGATTTTCCGCCGAACACGCACGCGCCCTCGGTAAACGAGCTGGTGGATGCCATAATCGGGTCACGATAATGCCGCGTTAAGTGCATTCTGTGGTACGAGCAGCACCCTTGCGAACCGTGGCTATGTGGCAAACATCGGTGTATCCCCAGCGCCGCGTACATGGCGCCGATGGGCTGACATGTCTTGGCCGGATTCACCACGAGCGCTGAGCGCTCATTTAACTCTTTTGGTGTATAATCTAACATTGTCTTCACGCTCCCTTCTCGGCGACTTTGCCTTTAAGCGCCGGCTCTTTGTTCCACGGCGGCACAATCATCTTCCATGCTGGGGTGAATATGCCTGCGGATACATCCCGTGCAAAGTTCACTGCACCGCGATATCCCGCATAAGGGCCGCTATAGTCGTAGGAGTGCATCTGCTTGGAATACACACCCATTTTTTGAATGATATACTTATCTTTGATGCCCGACCCGAAGAATGCGGGTTTGAGCATCTTAATCAGCACTTCTGTCTCATAGTGGTTAAGGTCATCCACCAGAATACTGCCATCCTTCATCTCGCTGATTAAGCCGTCGTAACGGGAGATGTTGATTTCCTCTTTCAGCTGTTCATACCGCTCGGGCGACATCCGCAGCCGATATTTTTTATCATCTTTCTCCACTTTAATCTCTTCAATGTTTCGGCTGTCCGCATCCAGTTTGATATCCGGGATAATGTCCCGTCCCTCATAATCATCTCTGTGCGCAAACTCATAGCCCGCCGCCACCGTCTCCATGCCAATCTCTCGCAGCAGTCCTTGGTAGTGGTGTGCTCGGGATCCGCCGACAAACAAAATTGCGGTTTTACCGTCGCAGATTTCCTTGTACTTCGCCATCTCTTCGGCCACTGCTTCGGTTTCCTCCTTGATGACTTCTTCGGTTCTGGCAATCAGTTCCGCATCGCCAAAGTACTTGGCCATCTCACGCAGTGCGTTGCTCATGCCTTCAATGCCGATAAAATTGACTTTCAACCAGGGCATGCCATACTTTTCTTCGATCATATCCGCAATATAGTTGATGGATCGATGGCACTGTACCAAGTTAAGGTCTGCGTTATGTGCTTTGGCTATCTCCTCATAGGTCGAGTTGCCCGTCATGGTCGTGACCACCTTGTAGCCCACTTTCATCAGCACACGGCTAATCTCCCATTCATCACCACCGATATTGTATTCGCCAAGCAGGTTAATCGAATACTTCTCCTGCTTTTCATCGACCTTACCCACCACTTCGGACATCAACTTATTGTTAGCGATATGGTGACCTGCCGATTGGCTGACGCCTTTATAGCCCTCACAGCTAAAAGCCAATATCGGAACGCCTGTTTTTTCCTGCGCCTGTTTTGCGATCTGATGAATATCATCCCCGATTAGTCCCACAGGGCAGGTGGCCGAGATTGAAATCGCTTTGGGTTGAAAAATCTCCACCGCTTCCTCAATCGCTTTCATCAGTTTTTTCTCGCCGCCGAACACGATATCACTTTCCTGCATATCCGTGCTAAAACAGTACTGCAAAAAGTTTTTTCCGCCTTCTCTGGCTTTTCCTTTGTTTCTTCTGGTTCCCCATGCATAATATGAACATCCGATCGGCCCATGTACGATATGCACCATATCGATAATCGGTCCAATCACCACGCCCTTACACCCTGCATAGCAGCACCCTCTGTTGGTGATGATGCCGGGTACGGTACGCGTATTGGCCGCAATTTCTTGCTTTTCTCCTGAATCCTTAATCAGAATATGCTTTTTTCTGTTCTTGAGGACTCGGGAAGGGTATTTATCTAAAATTTTCTCGTGTATCTTATTAAAGTCACTCATTGTCTGCTCCCTTCTCGCCGCAATTTTGGCTATACTGCCGCATCGCCGCGTTCATCCGTACGCACACGTATGGCGTCATCCACCGGCATCACGAATATCTTGCCGTCACCCATACTACCCGTTTGGTTCGCTTCGATAATCAGCGAAACAACTTTATCCACTTCATCATCCAGCACCACCAAAAGCAACATCCGTTTTGCAATCAAACGGTGCGCTTCCGAGATGGTCTCAATCACTTCCATGGGCGCTTCGGTGGTTTCATCGAGTATGTCATCAATCATATCAAATTTCACTTTTTTTGCGCCTCTGCCATACACTTTTCGACAGGTAGCCACAGGAAAGCCGTTTTCTGAAAGATGACGTTTCGTTTCATTGATTTTATTGATGCGAATCACCGCCATAACTTCTTTCATGGATCAAGCCTCCCTCTTATAGTTTTTCGTTACCGCTACTGATGGTGAATGCACGCTCCACTGCGCTGATGAAAATTTTACCGTCACCAAACGCGCCTTTTTCGCCCGTTCTGGCGTACTTATTCACAAGGTGAATCACTTCATCCACTGCATCGTCTTCTACGACCATCATCAAAAGCTCTTTGGGTAGTTCGTCATAGTGGATATCCCCCACCTTAACGCCGCGCTGTTTACCCCTGCCGACCACATCAATCTTGGTCACCGCCGCATAGCCCGCATCTGCCAGTTCGTTTAATACTTCAGAAACCTTTTCAGGTCTAACGATTGCTCTTACCATTTTCATAGAAATTTTCTCCCTTCCTGTTACAGTTCTATTAAATCTAGCCTAAGAAGCCATATTCCATCAAAATTTCTTCCAAACGCTCTTGTTCCATCGGCTTTGGCACGACAAACATATCATTGCCGTCAATCGCCTTTGCCAGCGCACGATATTCATCTGCCTGACCCGCTGTTGCATCATATTC
>JBFLKV010000111.1:0-5422 GCA_040883365.1 Eubacteriales bacterium | reverse complement strand
TTTTTATCGCCGGGGGTGAACCCTTTTTCCACTAAGGCGGAAAAACCGCCCAAAAAATCGACGCCCACATCTTTGGCGGCTTTGTCCAAAGCCTTGGCAAAGCAAACATAGTCATCCGCATCGCTGGCTTCGGCGATGAGGGATATGGGGGTGACCGAGATGCGCTTGTTGACGATAGGGATGCCGTATTCTGCCGAGATTGCTTCGCCGGTTTTCACCAAATCTTTGGCATAGTGCGTGATTTTTCTGATGATTTTATCACAAGCAACTTTGGCGTTCGTATCGATGCAGTCTCTAAGGCTTAAGCCCATGGTGATGGTTCGCACATCCAGATGCTCAGACTCGATCATTTTTAGTGTGGATAGTATTTCAACTTGATTTAACATATTGATTTTCCTTAAATTCTGTGCATCGACTGAAAAATCTCGTCACGTTGGATGCGGATTTCTAGGCCGATTTCTTCAGAAAGCGAATTGAGCGTTTTTCTTATTTCATCAAAAGGCATGTTAGATTTCTCAATATCCACCAGCATAATCATGGTGAAGTATTCTTTCATGACAGTTTGGTTGATATCTAAGATATTGATATCGAGTTTGGCCAAAGCAGCGGATACGGCGGCGATGATGCCGACTTTATCCTTCCCGACCACGGTTAAAATAGCGTTCATAGGTTTTCCTCTCCGGATAGATTCATATTATTATATATAGTTTTGTATAAAAAAACAAACAAAAAGCCGGTATAATAACCGGCGATGTTGAACGTTTGTGGATAAAAATCTATTTTTGCTCTTTATTCTTTTGATTCAATCAACTGAACATCAAATCCGTCGGGGTCACTGATGTGAACAAAACGCATATTTGGCGCGGGCTGATAGATAGGAGAAATCGTTGGATACCCTGCTTTGTTAAAAGCAGCAATCGTATCTTCAAGCCGACCTTTAATGGTAAACCCAATGGAAATGCCCTGTACGCTGGCCTTTGGATCATCGGGCGCACAGTATAATTCAAGTTCGCTTTCGCCTTCGTTGCCCAAAAAAGCCAACTGGATTACGCCGTTTGGCGAAAACCTTCTTTTCAGCGGCAGTCCAACCAATTCCTGATAGAACTTGAGCGAGGTCTCTATGTCACGTACATGTAATGTTGTCCAATTAAATCTCAATTAATAGGTCCTTTATATAGCGCTTGGCGCGGTTCTATTTTGCGTTCGGGTTAATATAGTAATCGCCCGGAATCGCGTCGTAGATATCCGAATATAAGAATTCGGATTTGACCACATTGCCTTCGGGATCCTTATACAGGCGATACACCTTAACACGCGTACCATAAGCAGGTTCGGTGTAGGCATAGGTTCTGCCCGGTGCAATGCTGACGCCGCCTGGGCTTGTTTCAGCATAACTGTAAGACGCCGGCGAGGGGATGGTGGTCTTATATATTTTTGAAAGCATCTCTACGGTATAGCCGTGTGCCGGAGGTGCGCCATAGATGTTGCAGGTGACAGTATAGTTTTTTTCATCCACCACCATGCTGATATAGATGGGGGATGTTTTGTTGTTGGTGATTTTAAGGTCGGGCGTAAAACTGATGGTGGAGTCAAGCCCTGCCGGGATATACTCGGACACCAGTGAATGGTGTGTTCGAGCCGGGATATCAAGCTCGGCCGTCAGCGCCGCAATATACAGCGTGGATGACACTTGGCAGACCCCGCCGCCTACTTCGTATACGTGGGCACCGGCATTCAATGCAGGAGCCTCTGAGAAGCCGGTTTCGAGGGTACGGGCGCCACAGTCGCCATTTAGTGAGATGGTATCGCCGGGCTGAATGACAGAGACCCGTTGGTTAATCAGTTCAACCAACCGCTTGATGTTGCTGACACGCGCTTCACCACGAGATTTAATCTGGGATGTATATGTGCCGATAAGCTGTGTTTTATATTTCATATCATCGATGCTGGTAAACGAATTGATTTCGTTGTATGGGGCTTCAAGCACCGAATAGTCATTGGCTAAAATAGCGTCATAAACAAGGGATGAAAACTCATCCACTTTTACTTCCTGTCCGGGGATAGGCTGCTCATAGGAAAAACGCTTTTCCTCATCTTCGACAGAGGGACGGAAGATGACACCCGCGTCGTCCGGAGATATGTTGATGGTGGATTGGACATCCTCGCTTAGCAAGAAAGAAAGGATAGCATCCAAAGAAACATCCGGCTGTAGCGGGAAATTGAGGCCACCGTCATCCGTGGTTTCGGGGGTGTAGTCCTCGGGCAGAATGTCTTTTGAGGAATAAAGAAACGCATCCTGAATAGCCTTGTCGATATCAGGGGTGACGCCGAAGTCGGCCACATTATACAAAAAGGCACTGTCGTCCACGGTGAATGCGATATCTTTATCGATATACCAAGTATCAAGTCTTGGCTCAATCGCTTTTCTGGCTTCGGCTTCGTCCATACCGCTGACATTAATACCACCGATGTAAACACCCTCGTCCAGTATGTTTTTTTCAACAATGTTATCAATTTGATTGGCGCTCAAATCGCGGTTTTGCTTAATTGCAAAAAAACCGCTGACGAAAAACCCAATCACCAGAAATATGAGTAAAATAAAAAGTGCTATGATGACTTTTTTGTTGATTGTATTGCTCATGAAATTACCTCATAATACGTATATTCAATGCTATTCTAACCAATCAAAGACCATAAGTAAACCTTTTCCGCTTTTTTTTACAGATAGGCCATGATTCCGTAAAAATTAAAAAAGGCAAACCGCTGGGCTCGCCTTAAGGTTTTCTAATTGGTTTTTTAACCATCACTGCCGCTAGCATCATCGTTCGTGGTGCCTTCCGGGGCTGGCGGAACATAACCCGGTAGATCGCTGGCCTCAGGGTCGGAAGGATTGTAGTAAACGACGCCGGCTTCTTCCGGATAGTATGAATCAATGTATTTATCGTTACCGTCGTAGGTGATGCGAGTTTTTTCTCCGCTGCTGCTGTTTTCTCCGTCGTAACCAATCCAGCTCATGGGGTTGGGATCTTCCAAGAAATCATAGCCTGCGGGATAATGGTAAACATAAGTCCAGTAGACCAATCCATTGCGTCTAGATTTATAGGTATATGGGCGACCCACAGGAACAAAAGTCCCGTCTGGCGCATAACCTTCTTCGGCGATCAGACGCTCGGTGGCCGCTGAGGGCTCGATGGTTTTGTGAAGCAGTGTGCGAACGACCACGGTGTAGTCTTCTTCTCTTGGCGGACCGTAGATGGAGGCAGTCAAAGTTTCGGTCTCTTCGTCCACGGTAACCACGATATAGATGGTATCCGAAAGGGTATTTCGGACCACTAAATCTTTGTTGCCATAATCGACGGTTGCGTCCACGGCGACAAACTCTTCGATGCTTGTGGTGACATAATCAAATATAAAGCCGCCGGAATCGCCGTTCTCTCGGTGACGACCGGTGATGTTGATATAATCCGAAACGTGGCTGTGTGCGTGGCGCTCCACGATGCCGAGTTCGGCCAAAAGATAGGCGTTGTAGAGCGTACCCGCGACTTGGCAAACGCCTCCGCCGAGTTCTTTAATCATCACGCCGCTTCGAATGGAATTTGCTTCTTTATAGCCCTTTTCTTCTGTTCTCTCACCAGTGGCTTCGTTGATCGAAAAAGTCTCGCCGGGTTCGATAGCTGTTCCGCTTAAAACGGACGACATCAGCTCCAAATTGGCGACACGGTTTTTATCATCATATGAACCAAAGCCGAAAAATGAGGTGTAGGTGGAGATTTTGACCACACTATCGGCCATATCTGCCTTGGTATGGTGGGGTTCCAGCACGACGGCATCCACGACGCCCAAATCAAAATTGCCGCTTTGCACTGCGGCCATGACCGCCGCGGTAAAGGCAGCTTCGTCCAGCGAAAGACCGTTTTCTTCGTCTGACCAAGTGATGGTCTCCTCTTCGGTCTCGGCGTTGGGGTCAAACGTCATTTTTGGTTCAACGGCTGGGACTTGGTAGTTTGATGTAATGGAAGCGACAGCTTGGCTGACGGTTGCTTCATCGGCGATTAAGCTGATGGCATAACTAACCCCTTCAGTCTCTGCCGTTTTCAACTTCTTTTTGCGGTCAAAGTAAGTCCCTGATTTTTCATAAAGCATGGCATCGACCAAAATGTCTTCAACATCGGTGACAAAGCCAAAAGTCATGGCTGATTCGGTATGGGACTCCCCGTTGAAGGTAAAAGTGATGTCACCACCTTCAATCTTGCGTTTTAGTGTGTCAGATAGCGCATTGCGCGCTTCATCCAAGGTCATCCCGCTGACATCAACGTCCTCAATGGTGGTGGTGTTGGCATATACACCGTCCGAAACATAGCCGAGCAATTCTTCGTCCGAAGGTCGCTGACTGGCCACCAGAAAAACGATCATACCCAAAATAGCCACAGCCGCAGCTGCTGCACCAATGATGATCCAAAGCTTGGTATTGTTTTTCTTTGTGCCGTAGCGATGCACTTTTTTTCGCTTCACTGGCATTGGACTTTCGTCCATCTTGGCCGCCCTTGCTCGCTTGGCTTCCAATTTGGCACGTTTTAAATCCTGTCGTGATATCGGCCCTTTGCCACTGTATTTTGCCATTTCTATCTCCTATAAAAAAATATATATCAAAAATGTAGGTTTTTCAAAAGTAACAGACTTTATGATAAACCAGAGGCATACAAAAGTAAACGTTTTTAAAAATTTTTTAACAGTTTAGTGACAAAAGCGATTTGAGCGACACACAAAAGCGTGTCGAGAAAAAGGGACCCGTTTTAGAATTTTGTGCCCAGATACACCCAATGCCAAGGCTCGATATAGTAGTTATAAAAGCCATAATCATTCGCATGAGCCACCAAAAATTCATAGAGATCGGTTTCGCCAAAAGTGGTGCGCTCATAAAAATCGATAGCAACACCGTACTGGTGGTTAGAATAACCGGGGACATATGAGTATATTTGTCGCTTTAAGTGCCAAGAGCCGTTGTGCCGATAGGCCACTGAGCGGTCTTTTTTCTGGGAATAGAAGAACCATTGCTTATCCACATCGCGATACGTGGTGCTGGTAACAAAAACATCACCCGTGGCACGGTATGCGTCTATTAGCATATAGGCGTAAGCCACATATGTATTGACGGTGACTTCGTTCTCTGAGTTGGCAAACGTGACCAGGCGTTCATAGGGCTGGGCCACTTCGGTCATCCAATCGTCAGCCTTGTAGGAGAACATGGCTTTGTTTTTTGCGGCATATCCGGCCAGTTTCTCAGCTAGTCCTTCCTCGGAAAAGGAAGGATCGGCGATGGTCTCTGCATACAGGGTTTTAAAAGTATCCGAATTAACGTCGTAGGGGTATTCTTCCATCAGCGCCAGTATGCTGTCGTCCGTGGCGGCTGAATCGATGATAT
>JBFLKV010000110.1:0-4875 GCA_040883365.1 Eubacteriales bacterium | reverse complement strand
GTCTCCCATCGGGTCTCATGATTTTCCCTCACTTTAATAATAAAAGATAAATTCCTGATTATCATAATACAGTTTACGCTCTTTTTCAAACTCTTTTACCAACAAAAGGGTGCAAAAATGAATTTGCGCCAATACAAAGGTTCGTTTATAATGATAGGGCAGTTTGAAGAAGAAGGAGAACACGATGATTATAAAAGGCGATATTGTCTTTGCTAAAAATAGAGAAAAGCTGACCATGCTGCCGGATGGGGTTTTGGTCATCGAAAATGGTCTCGTTGTTTTTGCGGGGGAAGCCATCCCCGAAGCGTATAAGAACGAGCCGGTCACCGACTATAGCGGACACTTAGTGATGCCCGGGTTTTGCGATATGCACAGTCATGCACCACAGTTTGAAAACATTGGTCTTGGCATGAACATGACGCTTTTACCTTGGTTGGAAAAGTTGACGTTCCCGACCGAATATAAATATCACGATTTAGCCTATGCAAAAGAAAAGTATAAAAAAGTTATCGCCGAGCTGATTCGTCAAGGCACCACACGCGCGGTGATTTATGCTACGGTGCATGTGGGTAGTGCTCAGATTTTGGTGGACATGATGGAAGAGGCCGGGCTTTGTGGGCTGGCGGGCAAGGTGAATATGGATCGAAACTGCCCGGATTATTTGGTCGAAGAGACGAAAAGCTCATTGGCAGAAACTAAGATGTTTTTAGAGAAGAATAAAAACAACTCGCGCGTTTTGCCGGTGATAACGCCGCGTTTTGCGCCCACCTGCACAAAGGAACTGCTGGCAGGGTTGGGCGAATTGGCCGCTGAATATGATGTGCCTATCCAATCGCATATCAACGAAAATCTTGATGAGATTAAATGGGTGGCCGATCTATTCCCCGAAGCCGAAAACTACGCGGATGTGTATGTGAAAAACGGATTACTTAATGATAAAACCTTGATGGCGCACTGTATCCATATGAAACCCGAGGAGACGGTGTTGTTTGCCGAAAAAGGTGTGATGGCGGTGCATTGTCCGCACTCCAACGCGAACATCTCCAGTGGCATGATGCCGCTTAAAATCATGATGGAAGCGGGTGTGCGCGTGGGGCTGGGTTCGGACGTTAGCGGCGGACACGCGGTGAGCATGCTAAAAGTGATGGTGCTGGCACTGCAAATGTCCAAGCTGCGCTACCAGCAAAATCAGCAAGAAGGGTTTTTGAAGCTGGCGGATGTTTTCTTTCTCGCCACCAAGGGCGGCGGGAGCTTCTTTGGCAAGGTAGGCAGCTTTGAGCCGGGCTATGCCTTTGATGCGCTGGTTGTGGATGATAGCGCCCTATCCACAGATAAAAGTATGGATTTGGAAGCGCGTCTTGGCCGGTTTGTCTACACCGGGGATGACCGTCAAATTATCAAGCGATATATCGATGGCCGAGCGGTGGATGTGCCGACGTGGTAATCACTTAAAAAAAACAAAAGACGGTCTAAATATGACATTTAGATCGTCTTTTTTTATTGTTTTTTTAATGCCCGTTATGCGGCGGGTTGTTCTTTGGGTTGACCCGCTGCGATATCGACAAAGCGCTTCTTTGCTTTTAAGATATATATTGCCGGAGGGATTATAAAGATAAACAGGAGAAGTTCACTAATCCAGATACTTTCGTGTTTTAAGAAAAATAGCGGTACGGTGAAATCGATTAGCATATGATAGCCAAGGGCAACCAAAGCATAAGGCCAAATCTGTTTTCTTTCGATACCTTCAAGCACCAAAATGGACAATGAAATATGCAGGATGATCGCCATGACACGCTCGAAAGCAGAGGCTAAAAAGTCAACAGAAGGGCCGGTGGTTAAAACATTATAAACGGCGTCAACCGCTTCCCGATCTGCGACAGTTGTGATTTGGGGGCCAAGGTTGGCTTCAAAAGTGCCGGCGTTAATCATCAGCGCATAGGCGATAAAGGTAAAGACCGATGACCCTGCCAACAAAATGGATTCGATGGCACCGTGGCCAAGCCCGGCCAATAGTCCGTCCGCATAGTTGCGCCGCATGCGGATAAGGAGCAAAAAGACGCCGAGTCGCCCCACGGTCTCAAACAGTCCCGCACTGAAGGCGTTAAACAGATAGTACGGGATGGTATGCATGGTTAAGTCAAGATACCAGCTTTGCGTCGAAAAACTATTTAGCATAAGCCGTCGGAGTACCATCTGCATGATGATAAACCCGACCATGCCCGCAGGGAACACCCACCATTTGGTCTGGCCTTCGCGCCAGATGATGATGGCTGCGATGATGGGCAGCAGAACGGTGATAAATCCTGAAAGGTATAGGAACGTCAATGTTTGTGAAGGAACCATATATTTTCTCCTTAATAATCGAGGGATATTTTGCATGAAAGCAAGGGTATTATAACATAATTTTCATACGAATCTCAATGCGTAAAAACGGGCCAGGATGGGCGGTTGGGGCGGATTGAAAAGCGATGATGAATGAGATACAATGGAAAAAAGCGAGATAGAAGCAGCGCAGGAGAGAAAAAAGATGGATTTGATGACTTTTAAAAAGCGAATTGATATGGCCAGCGGGAAAGAACCTGTGGATTTAGTGATCGAAAACGTCAATGTGGTCAATGTGTTTTCCCATGAACTGATTTATGGTTCGGTGGGTATTGCGGACGGCGTTTTTGTGGGGATGGGGGACTATCGAGGTAAAACGCATATTGATGCAGGCGGCAAGGTGATGGCGCCCGGTCTGATCGATTCGCATGTGCATATCGAATCCTCGTTTGGCACGCCCTACCAGTTTGCGCGCGCGGTTTTGCCGCACGGCACCACCACCATCATATCCGACTGCCATGAAATCGCCAACGTCTGTGGGATTGCGGGAATTGAGTTTATGCTGGAGTCCTCTAAGGGACTGCCACTGACGGTCTATATGATGTTGCCGTCTTGCGTACCCGCCAGTGGGTTTGAGACATCGGGAGCGATATTGAACGCTGAGGATTTATCGCCGTTGCTTGACCACCCCCGTGTTTTGGGTCTGGGGGAGATGATGAACTATCCGGGCGTCATTAATGGACAAAAAGATATTATAGAAAAGCTGCAGATGGCCGAGAAGACCATCGTGGATGGGCACGGCCCGGGACAGACCGAAAAAGGCCTGAATGCCTATATCATCTCGGGCGTCAAGACCGATCATGAATGTGCGAATTTTGCAGAGATGCAGGAGCGCATCCAAAACGGTATGTATATCGCCATCCGCGAAGGCAGTGCGGCCAAAAATTTGGTCAGCTTGATGAGCGGTGTGAACGATTTGACCGAACGGCGATGCACCTTTTGCACCGACGACAGACACCCTGAGGACATCGTGACCGAAGGACATATCGACAACAATATCCGTGTAGCCATTCAGCACGGGATGGACCCGATCACGGCCATTCGTCTGGCCACACTCAACACAGCCGAGTGCTATAATATTCGTGGGCTGGGCGCGATTGCGCCGGGATATGCGGCCGACTTTATCTTGGTGGATGACCTAAAATCCTTCAATGTTTTGGAAACCTATAAGCGCGGAGAAAAGGTGGATAGAGACTGGACCGTGACCATGGAGAACAAAGAAGCGGTGTACAGCCGCGTGAAGGGCAAGGTGAATATCGGCGACATCAAGGCCGACGACCTGAAGATAAAAATCACAGAGGGTAAAGCCAAAGTGATTAAGCTAAAGCCGCATGATTTATACACCCAGCATGTGGTGCACGACGTGAAAACAAAAGACGGGAAATTTGTGATGGATCACAGCCAAGACATCATGCCCATCTATGTGCTGGAGCGTCACCACGGTACGGGCAATATCGGCAAAGGATTGATTGAAGGGTTCGGCTTGAAGAACGGCGCAGTGGCCTCCACGGTGGCGCATGATTCGCACAACTTGGTGGTTATCGGGGATAGCGAAAGGGATGTGCTTTTGGCGATTAACGAAATCAAACGGATTGGCGGCGGATTGGCGCTGGTGCATGATGGCAAGGTTTTGGACAGCATGGCGCTGGATATCGCGGGCATTATGAGCTCGGAAAACCTGGAAGTCATTGCGAAAAAGCAGGATGAGATGACAAAAAGCGCCTATGACACGTTGCATATCAGCCATGATTATTCGCCCTTTATGACGCTGGCCTTTATGGCGCTGACCGTGATACCCGAACTTAAGATTACCGATAAAGGGTTATTCGATGTTAAAAAATTTGAACTGACCGAGGTGTAGGTGCGGATGACACGCAAGATAGATAAATAAGACAATTAAAAAAGCCACTGCAAATGCAGTGGCTTTTAAAGTCCATCAATTATTTATCCGAAATCGAAACCTTGATATTATCAAAAGCCGCTTCGCCTTCGGTGCCGAGTGTGCCGATTAGGATATTAAACGGCAGTCCTTGAGGGCTGACCGAAAGATCTGTAGCGACGGTGACATCGTCGATAATCAAATCATAAACGCCGGCTACGAGATCAACCTTGAAAATGACGCGCGTCCATTCGCCGCTGTTTGTGCCGACCGTCATAAAGTCATGCTCACCGCCGAAGGAAGCCGAAATGGTATCGCCGTAGAACCGCACTTGCACCGCTTGTCCGCCTTGCACAAAAACAAATGCGCTCATCATGTTAAGGTCTGATTTAATCTTAAATGAGCAAGTGACTTGCGTTGCAGATTCTGGGATATTCAGAGACGCACCATGGTCAGTGAACCCCATTTCGCCGCCGCCGACCATCACAAAGCGGCCTTGGATGACTTCTTGTACGGCGCCTTCATCCAGCACAAAGAAACTGCTCGGGTATTGGCCGTTTTCCTGTGCAAAGTTTTCATGGAAGACCTGTGTGGTTTTGGCACTGGCTGCCAGG
>JBFLKV010000109.1:0-6161 GCA_040883365.1 Eubacteriales bacterium | reverse complement strand
GAAGTGCTGGTTTCGGGCACGCTTTATACAGCGCGTGATGCTGCGCATTTAAGAATGAAAAAAGCACTGACATCGGGTGAACCGTTGCCGATGGATATAAAAGATGCTTGTATATATTATGCAGGGCCGACGCCTGCACCGCCGGGAGAGATTATCGGTGCTTGTGGGCCGACCACATCCAGTCGGATGGATGATTTTGCGCCTGATCTTTATGATAGGGGATTGGGTTGCGTAATCGGCAAAGGGCCGGTGGACAAAAGGGTCAGACAAGCCATCCAGCGAAACGGCGCAGTCTACTTTGCGGCGACGGGTGGCGCGGGTGCGTTGATTGCCAAATCGGTGATTTCAGTGGAGGAAATCGCATATCAGGATCTAGGACCGGAATCGATCAAAAAACTGGTGGTTAAGGATATGCCGGTCATCGTGGCCGTCATCCGAGACGAAAACATATATAAAGAATAAAAAAAGGGTAAAGGGGTTTAATTAAACGATGAAAAGGATTAGAGGCGTTGCGCTGGTCATGTTTTTGGCACTGTTGCTGCTCTGCGCAGTGGCCATCATCAACATCAGCACCAAGTCCTTTACGGACGAGATAAAAACCGTGGTGTTTAACAGCAGCGGTCAAAAGATATATGGCTCCTATGTTCAGGGCGATTTGAATCTGGACAAGGGCGCTATTTTGCTGCACGAAGAAGGCAAAGATAAGACCAGCATGACGGCATTGGCGTCTGCGCTGAACCGGGAAGGGTATACGGTGTTCTACTATGATTTACCGGGGCACGGGGAAACCGACAGTGTTTTCAGCACGGACCTTTATACCGACGGCTATTTGGAAACAACACTTTCCAAAGCTGTGGATAAACTGATACGCATCAGTGGGCTTGAGACCGAGGATATCATTTTGGTGGGTGAGGGCTTGGGTGCGCGGTGTATGCTAAAGTATGTTTCGCAGTACAATACAGGTCAGGATTTGTATCTCATCCAGCCATTGACGGCAAGATCAGACACCGATTTAATCACCGATGAGTTGGTGGCGGTGAGCCAGAACAGCCAAATTCTTATTCTGTATTCGGGATTTAATAAGGACTACTGCACCTCTTTTGCACCGACGCTATATCGTGGGCTTACCAATGAGGAGCTTAAAATCGATCAGTCGCGCAACATCAATCTTTCGGGCACGGTGGAGTTTGACAAGCTGGATTACGCAATCCCTGGTCTTGAGCAGTCTTCCAACGCCTATATCAAGAAAATTGTGTTTAAGGTGGCGGCAAACAACAACAAGGAAATTTCGGACGATTATTTTAATACGCGGTCCATTCTCTTCTTTTTAATCATATTCAGCATGGTAGCGATGGTTTACTTTTTAGGAAAAGCATTTGTGCCATCGGTGCGCATCAACAGAAAAGAAAAATCGCCATACGGCTTTGGCTTAAAAAGATTGCTTTTATCGGCGGTGGTGATTGGGCTATATCTTTTGTTTAAGCTCTATTATGCTGACCGTCTGGTATATAATATTTCACCGTTCTATGACATGGTGCTCGTGATTTTTGCTGGATACATGGTGACCGGTTTGCACGAATTAAAGTTTAGAAAAGTCATCCATACCGGCGATACGGCGCTGGGCGGCGGCGTTGCCTTTTTTGTGGGTTTTCTATTTTCGGTGGGCATTTTGTTCTGGTCGCTGGCCGGGTTTAACGGGCTCCATGTGTTTAAAACCAAATGGTTCTATTTAAGCATTTCGATTATTATATCTTGGATGGCGTTCTATTTCTATACATTGGAGTTTACCGTGATGTATATGAAAGGGGCGTCCGCGCGCGGTCAACGCTATCTCATCCGTTTGGCGTTTTTGGTACCGTTTATCATGCTGTTGATTCTAGCGTGGATGAACGGCGGTACCGATCTTTATCGGATGGGGCTGCAGTTTGGGCTGATTTGGTTTTGTTTGTATTATGCCGAAGGCCTTCAGCGGTTGGGCAACAACCTGCCGGTGTCTGCCTTTTTCCCGGCGGTGCTATATAGCTTTTTGTCGGTCAGCTTTAGCGTGATGATTTAAAGATATTAAAAAAAGAAAAATAAAAAAGCGCATCGGATGATTTTTGTCCAGATGCGCTTTATTTTATTTCGTTATTCGTCAATCAGCACGGCTTTGATTCTTCTGACGCCGGCCGAAGAGGATTGTTCCTTTTGGATTTTGAACTTGCCAAGGTCCCCTGTGTTTTTGGCGTGAGGACCGCCGCAGATTTCTTTGGAGTAGTCGCCCATGGTGTATACCTTGACGATATTGCCGTATTTATCATCAAACACGCCAACCGCGCCTTGAGCTTTGGCGTCGGCTACGCTCATCTCATCAATTGTAATCGGTATTTTTTTATCGATGGCTTCATTGACGATGGCCTCCACTTGATCCAGCTCCTCGCGAGTGACCTTACGCTCAAAGCCAAAGTCGAACCGAAGTCGCTCAGCGGTGATGTTGGAACCCCTTTGGATGACTTCTTGACCCAAGACTTTGCCAAGCGCGTCGTGCATCAAATGCGTGGCGGTATGCAGTTTGGCGGTGACTTTGCTGGTGTCCGCAAGTCCGCCCTTAAAGCGTTGTTCTGCGCCAGCGGCAGAAACCTTCTGGTGTTGTTCAAAAGCGGCGTTAAAGCCCGCTTCGTCCACAGTATAGCCCTTCTCCTTAGCCAGTTCCAGCGTAAACTCCAGCGGGAACCCAAAGGTGTCATATAATCTGAAAGCGGCTTTGCCGTCGATTTTTTTATCGCCCAAACGCTCAATCAGTTTATCAAATTCCTTTAGTCCTTGGCGGATGGTGCGCTGGAAGCGTTGCTCTTCCTTATCTAGCTCGTCCAAAATAAGTTTTTCATTATCGATTAACTCAGGATAGGCATTTTTGTATTGTTCGATTACGGCGGAGGCAATGTCTTTTAGGCTGCCTTCGGCAATACCCATCTTAAGACCATAGCGGATTGCGCGGCGGATTAACCGACGCAGGACATAGCCCTGATCCACGTTGGAAGGCGTTACGCCCTTTGGGTCACCCAAGATAAAGGTGGCACAGCGGATATGATCGGCGATGATACGAAAAGAGATGAGGTCATCCTCGTTCGCATTGGCATATGTTTTGCCGCTTAAATCCTCAATCTTTGCGATGATTTTTTCAAATGCGTCGGTGTCGTAGACGCTTTCTTTGCCTTGCAGTGTGGCAATGGTTCTATCCAGTCCCATGCCGGTGTCCACATTCTTTTGTGCCAGTGGCTCAAACTTGCCGTCTTGGGTCTTGTTGTACTGCATAAACACATCGTTCCAGATCTCAAGGTATTTACCACAAGAACAAGAAGGATCGCAATTTTCGCCGCAAGCGGGTTTTCCGGTATCGATAAACATCTCGGTGTCTGGGCCGCAAGGACCTGTGGTTCCGGCGGGGCCCCACCAGTTATGTTTTTTGTCTAAAAAGAAGATATGGTTTTCATCTACACCATGGCTTTTCCAAATCTCTGCCGATTCGTTATCGCGCGGTGCGTTTTCGTCACCGGCAAAACAGGTGAAATAGAGGATATCTTTGGGAAGACCCAAATATTTTTCACTGGTCAAAAATTCAAAGCTGAATGCGATGGCGTCCTCTTTAAAATAATCGCCCAAGGACCAATTGCCAAGCATCTCAAAAAAAGTACAATGGCTGGCGTCGCCCACATCATCAATATCGCCGGTACGGATACATTTTTGTACATCCACCAGACGCTTGCCCTCGGGGTGTTTTTCGCCCAAAAGGTAGGGAACCAGCGGATGCATACCCGCAGTGGTAAAAAGCACCGTGGGGTCATTTTCCGGAATCAGCGAAGAAGAAGAGATAACGGCATGCCCTTTTTCTCTGAAAAACTCCAAATACATGGTGCGAAGCTGGTCGGAAGTTAAGTGTTTCATCGGATTTATTCTCCTAAAATATATTTAAATTTTCATGATAAACGTCTTTTATACCTTAATAAAAGGCCATAAACACTGAAAAAAATTATACAATAGCCTGTCGTGAAAAGTCAAACAAGAATGGCAGTAAATGTTGCTGAAACAACGCATATAATGGCTTTTGTAATGTTTTAGAATTGTTAATGATATGGTGCGTGGCAAATGTGTTATCATTGAAAAGCAAATGCTTTGGGTGTAGAATATTAGTTGCAAAGTAGCGACTTTTTTTGTATGATGAAAAGCGCGCAAAGTAGCGACAGACTTTTTTTAAGAAAGGTGGAAAAGCGATGTTTGAGCCAAAAAAAGAAGTCAAATTCGTCAACGCACAGAATACCGGCAAATATATCGATGTTTCCATTGTTTTAGAAGAATACAAAAGCGAGCGTAAAAGCGAAGAGTTTGAACAAGTCTTCACCTTGCACTATCATGACCACGGGCACGGTGAGCCGGTGGTGTTTGTGCATGGCGCGTTTACCAGTGCTTATACATTTAGAAAATCGATGTTCCATCTGGCAAGTAAAGGATTTAGGACCATCACGCCCGATCTGATTGGGTGCGGTTTTTCAGAAAAACCGGATATTTTCTATTCGGTGGAAGACCACGGTGTTTTTTTGGAAGCGCTGATTAATCAATTGGGGCTGGAAAAAGTCACCTTTGTGGCGTTGGCCGAAGGCGCGGCTTATGCGCTGGACGTGGCGCTTCGTTTGCCGAACCGTGTGGACAGACTGGTGTTGATATCACCCGGTGGCATCAATATGAGCTATCCTTTTGGGCTGAAAGCCATGGCCACTTTTGCAGGCAAAACCTTTGCCAAGCTGTTTTTCCGTCCGCGGACCATGGAACATTTCTTAAAAGAAGCTTTTTTTGACAAGACCAAAGTGACACAGCGAATGGTTAAAAACTATTTTATCCAATATAGAGACCCGTTGGCCAAGCGAATTTTGCAGAAGATGTTGGCGCACTATGATGATTCTGAGGTTATCCAGCACTTAAATATGCTGGAACACAAAACACTGATTATGTGGGGCATGGACGATGCTTACCACGCCGAAGAGATTATCGAGTTTTTCAATACAGGCATTGAGAACGCACACTTGATGCAGATTAGAAACGCCGGCTTTTTGGTACACGAAGAAAAAGTTGAGCGGTTTAATGATGTACTGCTTAAGTTTTTAAACTGGCAAAAGTTCGAACTTGAGCCCGAGAAGGAAGAAAACCCTTAAGAAAGGATTTGCGGTGGCGGCCCCATCCAAAAAAAAGATATCATGACCCTCGCAAATTCTAACCATACCATCGAAATCCCATATTCATTTATCGAAGAACACCTGCCTTATGCCCCCGGTGATTTTATTAAGGTCTATTTAGTGACCTGCTATTTTGCGGCCTATAAAAAACCGCTGGTATCCGAGATTGCAAACCGCTTAAATACACGGGAGACCGAGATTATCACGGCGCTGGAGTATTGGCAGAACAAAGGCGTTTTGACGATTAAAAACGAAGCTGAGACTTGGGTGGAACTAAAGGATGTGGCCGGCACAGGCAAAAAGCACTCGAGCGCGCTTTATACCGACAAAGATTATAACGATGCACTGCAAAGCCTTTTTGGCACGCATATTTTAAAAACCAGTGAATATGAGTTAATCTACGACTGGACCGATGTTTTGCATCTGCCAAAAGAAGTGGCCATGATGGTGATTGAATATTCCGTGGGCCGAAAAGGACGCGGTGTGAACATCAGCTATATGAACGCGGTGGCGAAAAGCTGGGCCGAGAAGGGCGTAGACAGCGTGGAAGCCGCGATGTCCGAGATTGACCGCTATGAACGTTTAAGCGGCGGGGCCAACCGTGTGCTGAAATATATCGGTGTTTCGGGTCGATTACCCAGCCAACCCGAGATGGCGTTGTATCAAAAATGGACGATGGACTGGGGATTCACTTTGGACGCGATTATCATGGCGATTGGTGATATTTCGGCCACAACCAACCCAAGTTTTAAGTATATTGATAGTGTGCTCAAAAACCTGAAAGGTAAAGGCGCCACAACATCGCGCAAAGTGAGCGAAACCAAAGCGGATGAGAGCAAAACACGGGATGAGGCAAAAGAGTTGCTTGCCATGTTAGGCTTAAGAATAAACCAACCGAATATCAAAAAGATAGCGGATTTAAAAGAGATTTGCAAAAACGGTGGCATTATTAAG
>JBFLKV010000108.1:0-2612 GCA_040883365.1 Eubacteriales bacterium | reverse complement strand
CATTTGTGCAGCGTGGTTATCGGGTCAATGAACTAAAAGAAAAATTGACCGCGCTATCTCCGGCAGGGATTTTATCCAGAGGATTTGCGCGCATCACGGATATGAATGGGAATCTGGTGAAATCCGCAGAAGCCTTAAACAAAGGCGACGCATTTAGTGCCGCATTTGCCGATGGCGTTTTGGAAGCCGAAGTGACCCAAAAGAGGAGTGAAAACAAATGAGTGCATCATTTGATGAAAAAATGAAAGAGCTGGAAAAAATCGCAGAGCAAATTGAAGCGGATGATTTGCCTTTAGAGGAATCATTTAAACTTTTTGATGCGGGCATGAAGCTTGCGGGTGAATGCGAAAAAAAACTGGCTGAGTATAAAAAGAAAATAGAAATAATTAAGAAAGAGTCTTAAGAAAATGAGTAGTGACCGATTATTTGTGACTGATTGTATTACCGAAGTCAACGACAGGCTGGGGAAGCTGTTTGATGAACGGGAAATTGAACCCAAACTATATGAGTCGATGTGGTATAGCGTATCGGCAGGCGGCAAGCGTGTGCGACCGGTGCTTTGTCTTTTGGCTAACCGATTGGTTGGAGGCAACATGCAGGAAGCGTTGGATATGGCGTGTGCTGTGGAGCTAATTCACACGTATTCATTGATTCACGATGATTTACCTGCGCTAGATAACGATCGTCTGCGCCGCGGCAAGCTGACAAACCATATCGTGTTTGGCGAAGCGTTTTCGATATTAGCGGGAGACGGCCTTTTAAATATGGCTTTTGAAGTGATGCTGGATAATGCTTTGCGCCATCGCGACAATCTTGAGGGGCATGTTTTGGCTATGGATTATGTAGCAAAAGCAGCGGGCGTTTCGGGCATGATCAGCGGACAAACCGCAGATATCCTAAATGAAGACGTCGAAGAAGAGCACATTGATATCAATGTGGTGGACCAAATACATATCAATAAAACAGGAAAGTTGCTTTCAGCGGCTTTGTGCGCTGGTGCCATTATTGGGCAGGCCAGCAAAGAAGATGTGTTGGCCGTCGAAACGTTTGGTCGAAAAATCGGCCTTGCTTTCCAAATCACCGATGATATCTTGGATGTGACCGGCACAGAAACCAGCCTCGGGAAGTCGGTTGGAAAAGATGTGGAAGCTAAAAAAATGACTTTCCCTCATGTTTACGGGCTGGATAATTCGATAAAAATTGCGGATGACTTGATTAAAGAAGCAAAAGATGCGCTAAAGCCGTTTGGTGAAAAAGCGAAGGATTTAATTATGCTGGCGGATTACTTGATTAAAAGAACGAACTAACTTGACAACATAATATGTAAAATTATAAAATGAATAGATTGATTTTAGATAAATCGTAGTTTAACGAATAATAGTACTAAAAAATACACAATATATTGTGACGGAGGTGGCAACTTTGCAAGTAGGTCAGATATTACTGACGATTGTATTACCCTCGGCAATTTGTCTGCTAGCAGGACTGATTGTTGGCTATTTTTATAGAAAGAATATAGCGGAAGCGAAAGTTGAACGTGCAGAAGAATCGGTACGTAAAATGATTGTGGATGCCCAAAAAAAGGCTGAAGGGATTAAAAAAGAGATCGTTTTAGAAGCAAAAGAGGAAGTACTCCAACTGAGAAACGAATTGGACGTTGAAACCAAAGAGCGCAGGTCCGAATCTCAGCGTATGGAAAAACGACTGATTCAAAGAGAAGAGCTTTTGGATAAGAAGCTATTCAATATTGAGAAAAAAGAAGAAAGCATTACAAGAAAAGAACGCGACTTGACGAAAGCCAAAGAAGACATTCAGGTGGTGTTTAATAAACAGGTGGAACAGCTGGAGAAGATTTCTGGCATGACCAGCAACGAAGCGAAAGAGCTTCTGATTGAAAAAATCGAAATTGAAGCCAAACATGACGCGGCCGTAATGGTGCGTGAGATTGAGGAACAAGCCAAGAACGAAGCGGATAAGAAAACGCGTGTGATTTTGGCGAACTCCATCCAAAAATGTGCGGCTGACCATGTAGCAGAATATACCGTTTCAGTGGTGCCGCTGCCCAATGATGAGATGAAAGGCCGTATAATCGGCCGTGAAGGACGAAACATTCGTGCTTTGGAAACTGCAACGGGCATCGACCTTATTATCGATGATACACCGGAAGCCGTTATCCTTTCAGGATTCGACCCGGTACGTCGTGAAGTGGCAAGACTCGCACTGGAACGCTTGATTATCGACGGACGTATTCATCCGGCACGTATCGAAGAAATGGTTAATAAGGCCAAAAAGGATGTGGATACCCAAATCCGTGAGGCCGGTGAGCAAGCCATGTTTGATGTAGGCGTGCACAATTTGCACCCCGAAATTGTCAAACTATTGGGTCGCTTGAAATTTAGAACCTCCTATGGACAAAATGTGTTGAAGCACTCGATCGAAGTGGCACATCTTTGTGCGGCTATGGCGGCTGAGATTGGTGCAGACATTAAGCTTGCGAAACGCGCGGGACTCTTGCACGATATCGGCAAAGCGGCTGACCATGAGATTGAAGGTCCGCATATTCAGATTGGTGCGGATTTAGCCAAGAAATATCGTGAGAAGGATAATATCAT
>JBFLKV010000015.1:0-2947 GCA_040883365.1 Eubacteriales bacterium | reverse complement strand
TTTTACCGACAATCGCCGGTACATCCAAAGGTGATGGCATATAGTCCACCACATCATCCAACAACGGCTGAACACCCTTGTTTTTATAGGAAGAGCCACAAACCACTGGAACGATCTTTAAGGCAATCGTCGCTTCGCGAATTGCTTTTCTTAGTACTTCTTCGCTGATTTCGTTACCTTCAAGATAACTTTCCATCAAATCGTCATTGGTTTCACAGACCGTCTCAAGTAAGTTCTCGCGATATTCTTCGGCCAGTTCCACCATATCTGCAGGAATATCTACAATATCCCTCTCTTTTCCAAGGTCATCCAAAAATACGATTGCCTTCATTCTTACCAAATCGATAATACCGGAAAAAGTATCTTCCGCACCGATTGGTAACTGCAAGGGCATCGCCTTGGCACCTAATCTTTCCTTCATCATATCGACCACGTTCATAAAGTCCGCACCCATGATGTCCATCTTATTAACGTATGCGATTCTCGGTACGCGGTACTTGTCTGCCTGCCGCCAAACCGTTTCGGATTGGGGCTCTACACCGCCTTTTGCACAAAAAACAGCCACGGCACCATCCAGCACACGCAAAGAACGCTCCACCTCAACTGTAAAGTCAACGTGGCCTGGTGTGTCGATGATGTTAATCCTATGCCCATTCCATTCTGCCGTTGTCGCAGCCGACGTAATCGTAATGCCGCGTTCCTGTTCCTGCTCCATCCAGTCCATGGTGGCGTCGCCTTCATGTACTTCGCCGATCTTATGTGTCCGGCCGGTATAGAACAAAATTCTCTCGGTAGTCGTGGTTTTCCCAGCATCAATATGGGCCATGATTCCGATATTTCTTGTTTTTTCAAGCGGAAATTGTCTTGCCAATTTTTCCTCCTCTCAGCTTTAATCGCCGCCCAGGCAAACCCGGACAGCGACTATGACTTAAAGCTTAAAATTTTATTTTAAACACCGTTTTTTTTCGGCATTTATGTATCTTTTCTTAAAACACGTATCTTTTTTAAGCGACATGTGTCTTTCGTTTAAAAACATGTCCTTGCACTCTACCAGCGATAATGTGCAAAAGCTCTGTTGGCTTCGGCCATTCTGTGAGTGTCTTCTTTTTTCTTGACCGAAGAACCGGTATTGTTAGCTGCATCCATAATCTCAGACGCTAGTCTTTCGCTCATGGTCCGCTCACCGCGTTTTCTTGTGTTGGTCACCAGCCAGCGAATGCCGAGTGTTTGCCGCCGTTTGGGGCTCACTTCGATTGGCACCTGATAGGTGGCTCCGCCAACCCGTCTGGCTTTTACTTCTAAAACCGGCATAATGTTTTCCATTGCTTCGTTAAAAACTTCAATCGGTTCTTTTCCTGTTTTTTCTTTTATAGTATCAAAAGCGTCATAGCAGATACGCTGCGCCGTTCCTCTTTTTCCATCAAGCATAACTTGATTGATAAGCTTGGTCAAAACCACACTCTTATACATAGGATCCGGCAATATTTCACGCTTTGGAACTCCACCACGTCTGGGCATATTCGTTCTCTCCTATCCTAATTATTTCTTGGGTCGTTTTGCACCGTAAAGCGAACGGGACTGTTTTCTGTCTGCAACTCCCGCAGTATCAAGCGCGCCACGGACTATATGATATCTGACACCAGGCAGATCCTTTACTTTACCACCACGAATCAAAACCACGCTATGCTCCTGCAGGTTGTGACCGATTCCCGGGATATAAGCAGAACCTTCCATCTGGTTGGTCAGACGTACTCTCGCAATCTTTCTCAATGCAGAATTTGGCTTCTTCGGTGTCATCGTTCTTACCGCCAAACAAACGCCCCTCTTTTGAGGACATTGTTTTAAGATCGGCGAGGTTGTCTTTTTCACCGCGCTGGTTCTGCCGTTCTTGATCAATTGATTAATTGTTGGCATCGTCTTTCCTTTGTTCTCCTTTCAATATAATTTCCTCTTTTAAATTATATATCAAGCCCTTTTGCAACCCATGTAAAAAGGCCATGTCGCTAGTTCTCTTGTTCTTCCTTTAATATACCCACGCAAGCCGCACCGACATCGATGCCACAGATCTTACCCAAAGTCTTCCGGGAAAACGCACATTCTATCGGGACTGCATGTGTATTGGCAGTGCTCTGCAGTGCTTCCGTGACGTGCACTTCCGCATCACTGGCAAGGTAGACAATCGCCACTTTGCTCTCGGTTATATGTCGCAAAACCTGCTTAAGTCCAACCACTTTCTGCTTAGCCTTAATATGGTCTTTTGCTGTTTTTCTCTCTGCATTATCCATCATAACAAGCGCATTTTTTCGCACGCCTAGACATTCTATCACTCAAAAAATAAGATGTCAACGTGTTTTTAGCAGCTACTCATCAAAGACTCTGCCAAAATCGCCGGGATCCTTGCTAAATCCGACGTTCGTTGACGCAGAATTGTCTTGGAATAGGAACCATCCTTTTTTTCGCATCCGTCCAATTAAATCAATATCGAAAATATTAAACCGCACATTGACTGAGTGATTTTTAACATATCTATTGGCTAACAGTGTGGAAATCACATATCCGACCACTTCAAACAAAATCACACCCGAGTACATAAATATCTTGGTTTTTATATCGGCACTGGGGAATAGCTTTGGGAGTGCATACAAAGCGGCTATTCCAGCCAGCACAAAGCCTAACATTGCCAGCGGTTTTACTGCCGACGCCATTCTAAATGCGCTTTTGCATCGCTTGCAGATTGGAATATACACCGGAAGGAGTGATCCCACTTCTGCCTCAAACTTTGGCTTGCCAAAGCCTAGAAGCGCTTTGTAGGCAATCGGTTCTTTATGAGCCAAAACCGTGTGCGCAAAACCGGTAGGTGCCAGAGTATCTTCCACACAAAAACAACATACGCTGGAATCTCGCAGTTCATCAAAGTCTTCGGGGATTAGCTTCTGTGTTTCTGCCC
>JBFLKV010000107.1:0-7163 GCA_040883365.1 Eubacteriales bacterium | reverse complement strand
TTGCGGGTTAGCTCTGCCAGCGCGAATGTGTGCTAGCTCTTCGGTTAAAACAGAAATGGTTTTATCCATTTTTTCCATTGCCGTGTTAAGCGCTTCATGACTCACTCTGATATTCATAAATACTCCTTTTTTAAACGGATTAATATCTTTATATTCTATCCAAAGAACGATGTTTTTTCAATACCCTTTAAGCAGGCTTTTATAGTTTGTTCATGCTTAACGGTGCTAAATCACTGTTTCGCAATGATTAATCCGTGTACCAATCGATTTGCCGACCAGTACATTTTCGATTCCGTTTTCTTCTTTTAGACCAAAAACGATAATGGGGATTTTATTATCCATACAAAGCGATACCGCGGTCGTATCCATCACAGTCAACCCTCTATTGATAAAGTCAATATAGGCTATACTCTGATATTTCTGCGCATCCTTGTTGATGTTTGGATCATCTGTATAGACACCATTGACGTTTTTCGCAAGCAAAATCATATCCGCTTCCATCTCAGCCGCACGTAATGCCGCCGCTGTATCCGTAGAGAAGTACGGATTACCAGTGCCACAAGCAAATATGACCACATAGCCTTTTTCAAGATGGCAAACCGCTTTTCTTCGGATATAAGGTTCGGCAATCTGTCGCATTTCGATAGCCGTTTGTACACGCACGGTCAGACCAATCGCTTCCAAACGGTCCTGCATCGCCAGTGCATTGATTGTGGTCGCAAGCATACCCATGTAGTCCGCAGTCGCCCTGTCCATATCCACACCTTGACGTCCGCGCCAAATGTTTCCGCCGCCAAGAACAATCACTACTTGTACGCCCATCTCAGTTGCCGTTTTAATCTGCTCAGACACTTGATTGATCACTTCAAAATCAAAGTTACTACCGTCCTTGCCGCTTAATGCTTCTCCCGAGAGTTTTAAAACAATACGTTTATATATGGGTTTTTTACTCATCTATTTTCTCCAAACACTAATTTTTACTAGCAAATGATAAAAAAAGGGAAACACCGATATCAGTGTTTCCCTGAATTTCGCTTACTTGCCTGCTTGATTCATGACTTCAGATACAAAGTCATCTTCGCGCTTTTGCAGGCCTTCGCCCATTTCGTAACGCGTGAATTTTACGATGCTGACGTCTCCGCCAACCGCAGCACTCTGTGCTTTAACGATATCTTTAACTTTTTTGCTGTCGTCCTTAACAAATACTTGATCCACCAGACAAACTTGAGAATAGAACTTATTAATTCTACCCATCACCATTTTTTCAACGATGTTTTCTGGCTTACCTTCATTCAACGCCTGTGCTTTAAGCACTTCCTTCTCATGTTCAACTTCATCAGAAGGCACTTCAGTTTGATTAACATAAAGCGGTTTTGACGCCGCAATCTGCATTGCGATATCATGCATAAATGCCGTAAAGTCAGCATTGTCCGCTGCACCAGCAGGACATCCAAACTCAACGATAACACCAATTTTTCCACCCATATGGATGTATGCATCCACAGCACCTTCGCTCTTCACCAAGTCAAAGCGACGCAAGGAGATGTTCTCACCAATGGTCGAAATCTGTTCAGTAATCATGTCTTTAACGGTTTTTCCGTCTTTTGACATCGCCAAAAGTGCATCCACATCAGCCGGGGTGCCTTCGCTTGCAATACCAGCAATCTTGGCAACAAAGCCCTGAAACTCAGGGGTCTTTGCAACAAAGTCTGTTTCGCAGTTGACTTCTAAAAGAACACCGGTTTTTTTATCGTCACTGATAAATGAATTAACCACGCCCTCAGCCGCAATCCGTCCCGCTTTTTTAGCGGCGGCGGCCAAACCTTTTTCGCGCAAGTAATCCATTGCTTTTTCAATATTTCCGTCGGTTTCAACCAACGCCTTTTTGCAGTCCATCATGCCTGCACCTGTCGCTTCACGTAATTCTTTAACAGCCTGAGCAGTAATCATTATTCAAA
Source organism: Eubacteriales bacterium (assembly GCA_040883365.1). Lineage (GTDB taxonomy): Bacteria > Bacillota > Clostridia > Christensenellales > CALMFG01 > CALMFG01. The sequence goes on along the minus strand of JBFLKV010000107.1, from coordinate 5,205 downwards.
TCCTCCAAAAACTCTTATCTTTTATATCAGGTTTATTCTTCGGTTTTAGCCGGTTCTTCTGTTTCTTTCACTTCTTCGGCCTTCTTAGCAGGCGCTTCTTCGGCTTTTTTCGCTGGCGCTACTTTAGCCGCAGGCTCTGCTGCAACAGCTTCTTTCGCTGGCTCAGCCGCTACATCAGCATCAGGCATCTGTTCGCCCTGTCTGCCTTCCAAAACGGCATCTGCCATTTTGGCTGTAATCAGCTTAACTGCGCCAATCGCGTCATCGTTGCCCGGAATAACATAATCGATTTCGTCCGGGTCACAGTTGGTGTCCACGATAGCGACGATAGGAATATTCAAGTTGCGCGCCTCAGCAATCGCAATATGCTCTTTTTTGGGGTCTACGACAAACATAACACCCGGAATATCCTTTAAATCACGAATACCGGATAAGTTTTTGTTCAGCTTCTCATGCTCATGGCGAAGCTTAATAACTTCCTTTTTGGGCAGCAATTCAAATTCGCCGTCCGCTTCCATGCGCTCGATTTGTTCCATACGCTGAATTCTTTTTTTAATCGTCTTGAAGTTGGTCAGCATGCCACCCAGCCATCTTTGGCTGACGTAGAACATACCACAGCGTGTTGCTTCGTTTTCAACCGCTTCTTGTGCTTGTTTTTTGGTTCCAACAAACAGAATCGATTTGCCCTCAGCGGCTGCATCACGCATAAAAAAATAGGCTTCTTCGGCTTTTTTCACGGTTTTCTGCAAGTCGATAATATAAATATCCTTGCGCTCCGTAAAAATGTACTTTTTCATCTTTGGGTTCCATCTTCTTGTTTGGTGCCCAAAGTGTACACCCGCCTCTAAAAGCTGTTTCATAGAAATAACAGACATGTCAAAATACCTCCTCGTTTTTTTCCTCTCGGTGCGTCTTCTTCTAAAGAAAAACCGGTTTTACCGGTCACGAGTCCTTAGAATCAACACCGATGTGACATTCCAAGGCGTATTATAGCACAAGGGCGTAGCGCATGCAACGCTTTTAACTATAAATCGCTTTCTTATTAAAGTTTAAAATTCGCCTATAAAGCGCCGTATTTATCCATTTTCGCTTTGATACGTTGTAGTGCATTATCCACCGATTTTACGTCCCGTCCAAGTTCAGCTGCGATTTCAGTATATGACATGCCATCGACATAGGCGTTTAATACCTGAGACTCCAGTTTTGAAAGAATTTTTTTGATTTTTTCTTCGATCAAATAAAGCTCTTCCCTATCTATGACAATGTCTTCCGGGTTTAAAACACGATTACCCGAAATAATATCGATCAGCGTACGGTCGGAATCCTCGTCATAAACCGGGCGGTTTAGAGAGACATATGAATTGAGTGGTTGATGCTTTTGTCGGGTCGCGCTCTTGATGGCCGTGATAATCTGACGCGTAATACATAACTCGGCAAACGCACGAAACGAGCTTTGTTTGTCCGACTTAAAATCACGGATCGCTTTATAAAGACCAATCATGCCTTCTTGAATAATATCTTCGTGGTCAGCGCCAATCAGAAAATAGGATCGGGCTTTGGCACGAACAAAGTTCTTATATTTATTTAAAATGTATTCCAACGCATTGACATCAAAATCGTGCGCCAAAGTGACCACGGATTCATCGCGCATGGCATTAAAGCGTTGATCAATGACAATCGCGGGATTGGTATCATCCTTAATCAGTCGTTGATAGACGCGTTTACTTTTATTCCTCTTTGAATTAAGTTCCAGAACATTATCGCCTGCATGGTTGTTGTTTGTAAGTGTCAAACGAAGCATGCCTCCTGAATAGCAACTTTAATTGTGTAGCTATATTATACTTTATTCGTAGTAATATAGTCAACTTAACGTGTTTATGTAAAAAAATAAACAGACTGTTAACCTTTACATCCGCATATTGGCACAAAAAAGATTCAACGCTATACTATTGAACATGAAAAAACAAAAGAGAAATTTTAAAAAGGCAGTCGCAAAGTTATTCAAAGCTTCTTTATTATTGGCCCTTGTTGCGGTGATTGTTTTTATCGGTATTAACCTTTATATCATGGCGTATTCCAGTAAATACATCTATGATATCGACGATGTGCCAAAAGACGATTACCAAGCCGTCATGGCGTTGGGTGCCAAGGTCTCATCAAGCGGCGTTTTAAGCTATGGACTTGAAGATCGGGTGGAATACGCCGTTTTGCTTTATCAGGAAGGATACGCTGATAAGTTACTTTTTTCAGGTGACCATGGACGCGAAAACTATGATGAAGTCAATTCGATGATGGACTACTCGATAGCGATGGGCGTGCCCGCCGAAGACATCTTTTTAGATCATGCGGGATTTGACACGTATGACAGTATGGTGCGTGCAAACAAAGTATTTGAGTGTGATCGTATCATCGTGGTCACGCAGAGCTTTCATATTTATCGCGCTGTCTATATCGCACGAAAAAAGGGTATTGATGTGATTGGTGTACGATCTGATCAAACAAATTTTGTTAAGCGTGTCGTTATAAAAAATCGCGTCAGAGAATTTTTGGCTCGCGTCAAAGCCTTTATCGAAGTGGAAATTACCAAACCTGACCCAGTTTATTTGGGCGACGTTATCCCCATCACCGGGGATGCAACATTGACGCACGATAAAGATTGATGTAATTAAGATACTTTTTAAAAAGCACGTCGCATGACGTGCTTTTTTTAATATAAACGCATATTTAATTACTAAATCATCTGCTATAATATCCCGTGCTAGGTTTTATTTTAAAAGATCTATGGTTTCCCCCATCGGACCCCATTCAGCCAAATCCTCTATGTTTGATATTTCCCAAGTGGTATAGATATGCCCCAATACGCGGTCATTCTCTTGCCGACTTTGCATAGTTTTTATAATCAGTTTTTCGGTTGCATCAATATCATTCCAGCTGGCCGTTAGTACGCGAAAACCTGCGTTTACAAGGTAGTCAATCGAAGGGTAGTCCTCTAAGGCATCATAATGCCAGTCACACAGGATAATGTCTTTGGGTATCAAATCAATCGCCGTATAAGTGCCATTATATGACGATTCCCATTCTGAGTAAACGTCGTCCAATGCAGCGCCGTCCAACAGTCTATCGGCCCACATATACATTTCTCCGCCATTCTCAATCACGATGTGCTTATACAAATCATTGACTTGCTTTGCAAATAACTCGCCTGCATCCCTGCCGCTACAACGTGGGCAATCTTCATCCCCGATGATAAAAACCTCATCCATACCGACATGGAACGCTTGAGTATCAAAAGCATCCATCAGCTCGTCAATCAAATCAAAGATAATCGGATTAACGTCTTCGTTTAGCGGGCACCAGCTTCGGCAGTATATTCCCACATTGTTCTTATATTTACCGGGCGTTTCGTCCAATTCAGGATAGACGGTCAAAAGCGGACTCGTGTTTCTTCCCCAGGATTGATGCCCCAAGCAATTAAACCCGGGTGCAATTTTAATCCCCAACTCTTTCGCTTTTTCAGATAAACGTCGCGCCGCCGTAAATGATATATCAGCCTCTTCTCCGAATTCAGGATGACTTTCGTATTGGTAATAATAGCCAACCTCGACGATGACCAGATTAATGCCCATATCAGCCAATTGAGGCAAACTGCCTGTGAGTGCCTCTAGGTCATCATCGGTAAACACCATCGTGTGAATACCGATGACTATGTCGCTCTTAGTGCTGTTTTCTTTGGCATTATCACCGATTTGTTTGTCTTCCTGCACTTGGGTCTCCAATGCATTTTCGTCAGGGCTATCGGCAATGGCTGATTCCCTTCCATATTCACATGCAATAAAGCTGCAGCAAAAAGCGATAATTAGTATCAAGACAATTAGTCGATTTATTATTCGCTCAGATGCATCCAACATTGATTTCTGCCTTTTTATGATTCACTTTCGTCCGTCGGTTCTACGCCTTCTAACAAATTGAGCTGTACGGGTTCTTCCAATGTATCCACACGCTTTAGCTTGGCGTGGATGGTGTTGGCGTTGCCGCTGGCTGTCTTTAAATGATTCTGTGCAGCATCCAACGATTTTCGTGTTTTATCCAGCGTATTGGCAAAGTTGGCGAATCCTTTTTTGATCTCACCCAGTGTATTCCAAATCTTGACCGAATGTTCCTCGATCGCCAGCGTCTTAAAGCCCATTTGCAGTGCATTTAGCAGTGCAGAGAGCGTAGCTGGTCCTGTTACTACCACACGGTACTTGCTCTGTAGTTTTTCCAGTAGACCCGCTTGTATTGCCTCGGCATACAGCCCTTCTATCGGCAAAAACATGATGGCAAATTCGGTGGTGGTCGGCGGAACAATGTATTTATCTTGAATCTTCTTGGCTTCTTCTTCAATCCTGCGATGCAACGCCTTACGGCTGGCCTCCATGGCCGCAAAATCATTGCTTGTCTGCGCGTCAATCAATCGACTGTAATCTTCCATCGGGAATTTGGAATCGATGGGCAAATACAGCGGGGTATCCTGTCGTCCTGGCATTTTGATGGCAAATTCAACTAACCCTTTACCCACTTGAAAATTCTTCTCATACTGCTTTTCGGTCAGCATATCTTGAATCAAAAGTTCCAATTGTACTTCGCCCCAAAGCCCACGTGTTTTAACGTTTTTCAGTACATTATTAAGCTCACCCACGCCGTTAGCCAAAACTTTCACTTCGCCCATGCTTTTATACACCTGCATCAGCTGCTCGGATACCTGATTAAAGCTTTGCGTCAAACGCTTTTCCAGTGTTTCGCTGAGTTTGTCATCCACGGTTTTTCGCATATCATCCAGCTTTTTATCGTTACTCTGCTGGATGTTTTTAAGCGAATCCCCCACCGTTTTGTTTAGGCTGAGCATCAATTCTTGATTGTTTTTTGATATGTTATTGATGGCCTTGATATTATGGTCGCTAAATTGCTGGAACAAACTCCCCTGTTCCTTGCGATTCTCCGCATCCTGCTGACCCATTTCTTTTCGCATCGATTGAAGCTGGTCACGGATCAAATCAAAATAGACTTTCCCGTCACCCTCTTGTTTGGTAAAAAGCTTCACCAAAGTAATTGCATTGATGATTAGACTAACGCCCAATAACACCAAAACCGTTATCAACATGTTTTCCATCATTAACCTCTAATTCTCATCTTTAATCATGACATCGCATTTCTCTACAAATGGAT
>JBFLKV010000106.1:0-3203 GCA_040883365.1 Eubacteriales bacterium | reverse complement strand
GCAGTGTGCCGCGCAGTATCGAGATGCCGCTTAAGTATCAGGATAACAACATCAAAGGTATTGTGGATATGCTGGAAGCGGCAAGGCAGAACGACGTAAAAAAATTCGTCTATGCATCCAGCTCCTCGGTTTATGGCGATGAAGCGACGTTGCCTAAAAAGGAAGGACGAGAAGGGAATCTTTTGTCGCCCTATGCGCTGACCAAAATGGTCAACGAGGAATATGGCAAGTTATATCATCGCGTTTACGGGCTGAATACGTTTGGGCTTCGGTACTTTAATGTGTTTGGCAGACGGCAGGACCCGGAAGGTGCCTATGCGGCGGTTATTCCAAAGTTTATTAAAATGCTTCTGAATGATGAAACCCCCACGATTAATGGTGATGGTTTGCAGAGTCGTGACTTTACTTATATTGAAAATGTGGTGGAAGCCAACCTAAAGGCATGTGCTGCGGGCGAGCAAGCCGCGGGGAAAGTCTTTAATATTGCTTATGGCGGACGCGAAACGCTGATCGATATTTATGACGCACTTTGCTCGGCACTGGATAAAGACATCAAACCCATCTTTGGCCCAGACCGTGCCGGAGATATTAAGCACAGCAACGCGGATATTTCGCTGGCGAAAGAGTGGCTGAAATACAGCCCGGATTATGATTTTAAAACGGGTCTAAAGCTGGCTATTGATTGGTACAAGGATAATCTATAGGCGCAAATTGTCAAGACCCATGAAGGGCATTGGCACGGCATCGGCGGATGCCCAAAAACTTTTTGGACGGAAGGCAAAACCCGATGTGTGGAATCAACGGATACCTGCAATTTAAAGAAAAAAAGAAAATAGAGGACTTAGAGAAGATTGCGCTTCAAATGAATGCAGCGATTGCGCATCGTGGGCCGGATGAGGAAGGCGTCTATGCGGACAAAACCGCCGCTGTCTCTATGTGCCGCCTTTCTATTATTGGCTTGGCTGACGGACAGCAACCGATTTTTAATGAGGACAAATCCAAGCTCATCGTGTTCAACGGTGAAATCTACAATTATAAAGCATTAAAAGCAGAACTGATCGATAAAGGTCATGTTTTTAGGACGCACGCGGATACCGAAGTGGTTTTGCATCTGTATGAGGAATACGGCAAACAGGCATTTGATAAACTCATCGGTATGTTTGGTGTGGCCATTTATGATATTAACGAAAAAAACCTGATTTTGGCCAGAGACCGCGCGGGCGAGAAACCGCTGCATTACTATATGGATGACGAGCGTTTTGTTTTTAGCTCCGAGTTAAAAGGCCTTTTTGCGGGCACGGATGTGCCCAAAGCCATCGACCAAACCGCGCTTTCACAGTATCTACAGTTGACGTATATTCCAGCACCCAAGACTATATACCAAAATGTCTATAAATTGCCGGCGGCATCGACCATGGAACTGGATGCGCAAGGGAACTTTACCATTGAGTCCTATTGGCAAATGACCTATGATAACCAGTTGTTGATCCGTGATTATGAAACATGCAAAAAACAGCTTCGCGAGCGTTTATTTGAGGCGGTAGAGGGCTGTATGGTGGCGGATGTGCCGGTGGGTGCTTTTTTAAGCGGCGGTATTGATTCTTCCATCATGGTGGGCATCATGTCCCGTTTGACTTCGAATAAAATCAACACGTTTACCATCGGCTATAAAGAAAAGCAGTTTGACGAAAGCAACTTGGCCGAGAAAACGGCTGCGCTGAATAAAACCAATCATCATACGCTGTTTTTGGATTATGAGGACGCATTCCAATCGCTGAATACCATCCTTAATAATCTGGACGAACCCTTTGCCGATTCTTCGGCGATACCCACCTATATGGTTTCCAAATTTGCATCGCAGCATGTCAAAACAGTCATTACTGGGGACGGCGGGGATGAGTTGTTTGCCGGATATCAGAAGTACTTAATTGAGCATTATGCGGGCTTGCTTAAAAAAATGCCTGATTTTTTGACGCAAGGATTGCTGAAAAAAGTGGTGCATGCTCTGCCTGACAAAACTTCGCTGACGCGAAAAATGCGTAAAGTGGTGGATAACGTCCACAAAACCACGTTTGAGCAAAGAAGAAACTTAATCTGCCTTGGGTTTAAGGACGATGAGATGGGCGCTTTGCTTAAAGCAGGGGTTGGCACACAAGGCGCGCTTGATCTTATCAAAGACTATTACGATATGTTCGAAAACAGCACCGATGAGATTTCCCGCGCACAATATACGGATTTTAAACTGGTGCTTGAGGGAGATATGTTCCCTAAGGTGGATCGGATGAGCATGCTGAATTCTTTGGAAACCAGAACACCCTTGGTCTCCAAAGGCGTTGCCGAACTGGCGGCCAAAATCCCTTCCGAATATAAAATAAAGCGCACGGATACAAAGATTATACTAAAAGATACGTTTAAGGATTTGGTAGCACCTGAGGTTCTGGCGGGTAAAAAGCACGGGTTCTCTGTGCCCATCGGCAAATGGCTGGCAGGTCCGCTGAAGAGCCAACTGGACGCACTGACCAGTCAGGCGTTTATTCGCGAGCAGGGATTGTTTAGCGAAGATTATGTATCTGCGATTATCGAAGAGCATATGCAAGGCAAACGAAATCGCTTTAGTGAGATATGGCTTTTGTTTGTGTTCCAAAACTGGTACAAGAGAAATATGCAACTCTAAAAGAAAAATGCGATATCCAGACGAACGAGGATAAAGATGAATAAAAAAGTAAGTATCATCATTCCCATATATAATGTTGAACGCTATATTGATCAGTGCGTCAAGTGTGTGCTTGATCAATCCTACGTTTTCACCGAGGTTATTTTATCAGACGATGGTTCCACGGACTCCAGCGGAGCGATTTGTGACGATTGGGCTAAGAAAGACAAACGTATTAAAGTGATTCACGATGAAAATCGTGGGGCCTCTATGGCACGAAACCGAGGCATTGACCTCGCCACGGGGAATTACATCATCTTTTTAGATAGTGATGATTATTGGGAAGGTGAGAACGTCCTCGCTGAAATGATGGCGCAATTGGAGCAAAGCGATGCGGACATGCTGGTTTTCGGCTATTCTAAGCTTTTTGAGCCACAAGGCACGATAAAGGCAATTACGCCGATCGGTAAGCGCAGCGAAGTGGTGGGCAAGCCAAAATCTGAGGCTTTTGATTATTTAACGACGTTGAATATTCATGTGGCCAGCCCGG
>JBFLKV010000105.1:0-6382 GCA_040883365.1 Eubacteriales bacterium | reverse complement strand
TTTGCCGAGGCGAGAGCCAAGATTGAAACCATTCTTCGGTCGTGCGGCGGTCCGACAAAACCGCAGGATTTGGGCTATAGCCGAGCGATGATGCGAGATGCCATCATCTACTCGCGGTTTATTCGTCAGCGATTAACCATCCTTACCTTGCTGGATAACTGGGGGCTTTTGGCGCAATATGCCGATGAAGTGTTGGATGAAATTTTCTAGGGGCTGATTAGGCGAGATAAAAGACAAAGCTATAACTCGCAAAAGAGATAATAGGTTGCTAAAAGGGTATTTAAAAGCGGACGAATATCGCCGCTTTTTTTGTGGAAGCAAGGCGTTTATGTTGGACCCAAAACAACGTGTATAAAACTTATGAGTTTTAAGCTGGGGAAGACGATCCATTCAATTGTTTTATAAGCAGAATTGACCTTGTTATGTGTATTATGGGGTAGAACAGTATCAGCCAATACGTAAATGCAAAACTAAACTTATTTGGCTCTATTCTTAAAATCTCTCGGACATACACCATACGCATTTTTAAACGACTTCGAAAACAATAGTGGGTCAGAATAACCCACAGAGTAGGCGACTTCTTGGATACTGAGGTTGCTTTCGGTAAGCATAATGGCGGCTCTGTTGAGTCTTGTTGTGGTAAGGTATTGCTTGGGTGAAGTGTTTGACATGGTTTTAAAAATATAGCTTAGATATTTTCTTTCTACACCAACATATTTGGCTATATCATTGACACTTATTTGGATGCTATAATTTTTTTGAACAAACTCTACAGCATTATTAAAGTGTACATATTTAATGCTTCGGGAATCTTGGGGTTTCGAATTACCCTCAAGCAATTCGAAAACCTGCATCAAATATGATATCTTGGAAAAATACAAATCATCACTCGCTTTGTTAAGCAGAATGATTGTGTTGATTAGAAACTCTAGTTTTTTCGAATCTTCAAACTGTATGACATGATTTTTTTTGCTAAACCCTGTTTTGTCCAGTAAAAAAGAGATATAAGCGCCGCCCAACCCTAACCAACAGTATTCCCAAGGATTGTCTGCGTCAGCACAGTATTTAGCATATTCATCGGGGTATATGATAAACGCTTGATTTTTACCGATAGGAACAGCTTCGTTGCCCACATGCAAGACCCCTTCTCCGTCTAATACAAAATGGATGAGGTAATGGTCTCTGATGCCAACGTTTTCATGAAGGGGAAGGCAGCGAGATTGACCGGCATAATATAGAGACATGTCAAATTGGTTTTTTGTCCCCAAAGAGTCTTCAACTGTACTAAAGCATCCAGAAATATTCATCGTTTCCCCATATATTTTTTATTTGATAACATTATAACACCTTATTAAAACAGGTTAACAGCTATTTTTGATATTTACCATACTGACATTTTTCCATATAAAAGCGACATTTACGGCTTTCTTTTTAATGCTAACTTACATATGATTAATACAAAATAATGATGGTGGTCTAAAAAAATGAGAAAAATTGCTTTTATCGGGGCCGGCAGCTTCGAATTCACTCGCAATCTTGTAAAAGATATTCTAACCTTTGATGCCCTTCAAGATGTTGAAATTGCACTGATGGACATTGATGCAAACCGACTTAAATACATCACAAAAGCGGTAGAAAAAATAAAGCAAAAAGGGAACTATAAGAATCTTCAAATCAAACCTACAACCGATCGTGTTGAAGCGTTGAAGAATGCGGATGGTGTACTCATCACCATACTGCATGGCGGCGTTGATGTTTGGAGAAAAGATATTGAAATACCCAAACAATTTGGGGTTGATATTAATGTTGGGGATACACGCGGTCCGGCGGGTATTTTTAGAGCGCTTCGCTCCATCCCTGTTTTTTTGGATATCGCGGCTGATATCGAAAAGTATTGTCCCAATGCATTGGTGCTAAATTATACAAACCCTATGGCGATGCTGTGCAGTGCGATCCAAAAGACAACTGACTTGAACTTTACCGGTCTTTGCCACAGCGTTCAAGGTACGGCTGAAATGCTAGCAAGATGGATTGATGTAAAAATGCCGCAGGTACAGTATCTTTGTGCGGGCATCAATCATCAAGCCTGGTATCTAAAATATGAAGTCGATGGTAAAGATGCGTATCCGAAGATTAAAGCCGCTATTGAAAACAACCCAGATATACTAAACGAAGAACAAGTGCGAAACGATATGTATCAACACCTCGGCTATTATGTGACCGAATCGTCCGGGCACAACTCTGAATATAACGCATGGTATCGAAAACGTCCGGACTTGATTAAAAAATATTGCACAAACGGGACCGGATGGAACCCGGGTCACTATGCTTTTATTCGGGATACTTATTTGCAAAAAGAGAAAACCTGGGAAGATGAAATACAACAATGGCTGAGTGATGATGATATCGATCTTTCAAAAGGCCATGAATACGCATCCTATATCTTTAATGCGGTTTTTGGTGACGGTACGTATTTTCAGTTTAATGGAAATGTAACGAACAATGGATTGATTGAGAATTTACCAGCCGGTTGCTGTGTTGAGGTCCCGGTGCTCGCTAGTCAAAGAGGGCTAGACCCGCTTGCGGTAGGGAAACTACCCACACACTTAGCGGCGTTAAATTCCATCAATGCAAGCGTTGAAATGCTGGCGGTTGAAGGCGCTTTAGCCGGCGACAAAGACGCCATATATCAAGCGATATACTTAGATCCGCTCACCTCGGCGGTGTTATCATTGAGCGAAATAAAAAAGATGGTCGATCAAATGTTTGCTGCAAACAAAGCGTACCTTGGATATTTTGGATAATTAAATGTTTGAATGGGTCCTGCTTTAACCTTTTCTTTGTAGGGAAAGCTAGCAGAGAGTCATCAAAAACGTGACTATAAATTTTGGGGAGAAAGATTATGAAAGCAATCGTTATAGGTTCTGGGATGTCCGGATTAACCGCCGCGGCGTATCTAATCAAAGCGGGACACGAAGTGACCGTGTATGAGCAAGATAATCATCTGGGTGGGGTTACAGCCACCATTGAGCAAAAAGGGTTCCGATGGGATATGGGACCGCTATTGTTAGAAAAGTTCGGTATAGGTGAACCGGCCTATAACATCCTGTTCGATTTGGGTATCGAAAACCAAGTTGAGATTGTCAGAGCGGATCGGAGTCTCTCGTTTCCGGACTTTCTACTGGAGAAACCCGACCAGTACCCGGGGGCGGATTGGCGAAAAGAACAATTGAAAGCCTTGTTCCCGGCCGATGCCGATGGCCTTGATCGCTATTATTCGTTCTATGAGACGATGATGGATTTAGTGGCGCTTTCGGACAGGGGCAACTCCATTTTTGTCAAGCTGTGGATGCTCGGATTGTTCCAGAAAGTCAAACGTATGTCCAAATGGACGGCCAAGGAAGTAACGGAGCATTTCTTTTCTGACCCAAAACTAAGAGCCGTATTTACGGGTATCCTTGCTGACTTTTGTGTGTTGCCCAGTGAATTCCCTGGCCTTGGGGTACCTTTGTGTAACGTTGAAACTGCCTATGACTTGCGTATTCCACAAACGGGCAGTAAGGCGGGGCCTCGACCGGGTTCTAGCTATATCAAAGGTGGGATTGGGAACTTGGCGAATGCAATGGCCGAATATATTCAAAATAATGGGGGTACGATCACCACTAATGCGCCAGTAGAAAAAGTCTTAGTTGACCAAGAGAAGGTATCGGGCATTAGACTTAAAAATGGAGAAGAGATATCCGCAGATATTGTGGTTGCCTCTGGCGGCGCCAAAGAGCTTTTCCATACGCTAGTCGGGGATGAATATTTAAAAGATGAGTTTAAGCAATCGCTGGATGCATTAATTCCGATGGAGTCCGTCCTGATGGTTCATCTTGGCATTGACATCGATCCGTTGAAATATCAGAAATCCTCGCTTTGCTACTATTACGAAACATATGATATAGAGGGCGCTGTCCACCGATGCCGCGACGGGGAATTTACCGCGGACGATGGATTCTTGGTCTATATCCCCACAGCACATAGCCCAGAGATGGCACCAAACGGGGAGCACGCTGTGACAATATATACTATTGCACCCAACAACCTTGCAGAAGGTACATGGGAAGAAAAGAAACAGTTCTTTGTTGATAAATTAATCAAGAAGGCCGCACAGATTATTCCTGGATTAGAAGGCCATATTAAGCATAAAGTCACGATGACACCGGAGGATTTTAAAAAGATCACTCATCTGTCCTATCATGCTTTCGGCGGTATGGCGCCTGTGATGGGGCAAACCAACCCGGCGCACGTGACTCCAATAAAAGGACTATATTTTATTGGCGCCCAAAGTGAGAGCGGGGGTTGCGTTCCTGCGGTGATGCTTGGAGCCAAAAAAGCGGTGGAGGGCATTATTAAGTCTTAATGCTGCATTTTTAAAGAGTATAACAAAACGCTGTTGCTTTATTGAAAAATCAATAGAAGATAAAAGGAGTGTTTAGTATGGATATGGCTCAAACGAATAACAAATTACAAGCACGTAAAAAAATGGGGTATGCGATTAGCGAGACTGCCAACAATTTTCATGCGCATATCGATATGTTCTTTCTGCTTTATTTTCTCACAGATGTTTTTGGAATGACGGGAGGCGCTGTAGCGGCATTATTGCTTGTTGTACGCCTTTGGGACGCGATAAACGATCCTATCATGGGATATGTGTCCGACCACACCCGGTCTCGTTGGGGAAGTTTCAGACCCTATTTGCTTTTTATGGCGCTGCCTTTTGCTGTTTTAAAAGTGCTACAATACACAACCCCTGCGTTTTCCATGGCGGGAAAAACGGTCTATATGTATGTTATCTATATTCTTTATAGTATGGTGATGACATCGATATTTGTGCCCTATACGGCCATGTTGCCGTCACTTACAAAAAACTACCGTGAGCGATCCAGCATTGCTTCACTAAAAACGGTGGTCGGCATGCTGGGGACCTTAATTGTAGCGGTTTTGTTCCAACCCATTGTGGGTTTGTTCCCGGATGAAAAGACCGGATTTCAGATGGCCGCACTGATTTTCGTGGTCATTGCGACCATCTTCTACTGGATTACTTTTGCTTCCACGCGGGAGCAAACGAATATTGGTAAAAAAGAAAAATATCCAATTAAAAAAATGTATCAGATGCTGCTGGGAAATAAGCCGTTGCTGATTCTTTGTATCAGCAATGTGTTTTCAACGATGGTCAATGTCGTTATGGCGCAGACGCTGGTTTATTACTTTAAATATAATGTTGGGAACGAAGGCTTGTACCCGATTGCCATGATGGTGGTTATGTTAAGCTTGGTTGGGGGCAGTATGATTGTGCCTTTGGTCGCATCAAAGCTTGGCAAACGCAATACATTTATCGCCGGGAACCTTGTCTCGATTATCGGGGGTATTTTAATCCTTTTTACCCCCAGCGCAAATGTTATTCTCTTTATGGTATCCTGTGGTCTGCTAGCGATTGGTGTTGCGCCTACCCTTGTCCTTGTCTATTCTATGGCAGCGGACTGCGTGGAGTATGGGCATTGGAAGCACAACATTCGAGCTGAAGGTTTGACGTTTTCCTTTCTAGGGTTCAGTACCAAGTTATCTTCTGCCATAGGGGGTGCAATAGGCGGTATTATTTTCGCGATAACAGGTTATATACCCAATGTATTGCAGACACCCTCAGCGCTTTTTGGAATAAAGGCACAGTTATCGATTGTACCTATAGTATTGGCAATGATATCGATGACGATTATACGGTTTTATAGAATTGATGGGAAGCTCTATAAGGATATAATCGATGATCTGGAACAAAGAAATATCACCGAATAGTTATTGAAATTAGGGTTTAGCGGATAACGCCATATTGTAAGATATGGTACGTAGTACCTTCGGGGCTAAAAACCCAAGAGATGTAGTTTAATAAGGCTTTGCACAGTATAGTTTAGATAGCTATACTGTGTGGAGCCTGTTTTATTGAACTGATGACCGCGCTGTGTTGGGGCATATCCTGTTCGTCCTGGGCTGTGGTTTATTAACCAAGAGAGGAGCGAAGCAGCATAAACACAGAAGAATGTCTGACCATAGGTCTGTTTTTCATGATTCATTTACCGGTATTTTGCACCAAAACCTTTACGCGTAACTGAATAAAGAATATACAAGAGGATTGACTTGAAGGGAAAGAGAATCCTGTTTTTTCTATTAATGTAAAAGGAGTTGGCTTTATTATGTGAAAAATATGATAGGATAGTATAATTTGTTAAGCGCGCACGAAAGACTTAGAAAAAAACAATAAAAAAGCTTGTCAAGCGAAATAATTGGTGATAAAATGTGCACGTGAACAATTGACAGGGTCATGGGTCTCAATTAGACTAAAACA
>JBFLKV010000104.1:0-4797 GCA_040883365.1 Eubacteriales bacterium | reverse complement strand
ACAGTGACCTTGAAGAGCTGGTCAGCAGTGGGATGCTTTCGGCAACCGCTGATTTTGATGTGGTCAAAGAGATGGACTGTGTCGCTATATGTGTGCCGACCCCGCTGGATAAATATCGCCAGCCGGATATTTCTTATGTTAAGAGCAGCGCAATCGAGATTAGCAAGCGGATGCACAAAGGCATGCTGATTGTGTTGGAAAGCACCACTTACCCCGGCACCACCGAAGAAGTGATGAAGCCGATTTTGGAAGAAAGCGGCCTTAAATGCGGAGTGGATTTTTTCTTGGCGTTTTCGCCCGAAAGAATTGATCCGGGCAATACTATATACAAAACCAAAAACACACCCAAAGTGGTGGGCGGCGTGACACCGGCATGTACCGAAGTGGCAGCGACGCTATACGAAAATGTATTGGAAACTGACATCTTCCGTGCGGGCAGCCCAGCCGTTGCCGAGATGGAAAAGATTTTGGAAAACACCTTCCGCAATATCAATATTGCCCTCATCAATGAGATGGCGATGCTTTGTGATCGCATGGGCATTGATATCTGGGAAGTAGTGGATGCGGCCAGCACCAAACCCTATGGCTTTATGCCGTTCTATCCGGGACCGGGGCTTGGCGGACATTGCATCCCGATTGACCCGTACTATCTTTCATGGAAGGCGCGGGAGTATGATTACTCCATCCGCCTTATTGAGACCAGTGGTGAGATCAACGAGCGGATGCCAAACTTTGTGGTCGAGAAGGCCTCGCGCATCCTAAATACATTTAAAAAATCGGTGAACAGCGCCAATGTTTTGGTGTTGGGTGTGGCTTATAAGTCAGACATTGATGATTATCGCGAAAGCCCGTCGCTGAAGATTATTGAGCTTCTGGAAGAGATGGGTGCAGACGTGACCGTGTTTGACCCACATATCAAGGAGTTTAAGGTGGCAGGCGAATTGCGCACAGGTATGGATGGCATCACGGATAAAACGGTGGCAGACGCGGATATTGTTCTGCTCTTGACCGATCATACCGCCTATGACTATAAGATGATTGAGAAAAACGCGAAAGCAATCTTTGACACCAAAAATGGTTTCAAGGGATTCGAAAATCGCGATAAAATTTGGCTACTGTAAAGGAATACGAAATGGATTTTAATACGATTAAAGCACGCAGTGAGAATATCAAAAACGAAATGGTCAAACGGGCCGAAACGCTGATGAAGGAAGCTGGGGAAGCCAAGGATAAGGCGGAAGAAAAGCTGAAAGCCATCACCGAACAAGGTCGGCAGGTGCTGCTGAATTTGGCAGAAGACAAACCGATGCCTTTGATTGACCTTGCGGCTCAACAGAAACTGATTGAAAAAGATATCAAAAAGTCGTTTGAGCGCATTATGGAACATGGCAAATATATCATGGGTCCGGAAGTTGCCGAGCTGGAAAAACAGCTGTCCGGCTATGTGGGAGTTAAACACACCATCTCTTGTTCCAGCGGAACGGATGCGTTGACGCTAGCGCTGTTGGCGCTGGGCGTGGGTGAGGGCGATGCGGTATTTGTGCCGGCGTTTACCTTTTTTGCAACAGCTGAGCCCATTGCACTTTTGGGCGCAACCCCTGTGTTTGTGGACGTTGACCCAGTGAGCTTCAATATGGATTTGGGTAAACTGGAAGACGCAATTAAGAAAACAAAAAAAGAACGCAAACTAAACCTAAAGGCGATTATAACAGTCAGCCTGTTTGGCTTGGTGATGGATTACAGCGCTGTACGTGCGATTGCGGATACATATGACATGAAAGTGATTGAAGATGCGGCGCAGAGCTTTGGCGCTTCGCATAACGGCATCAAATCGGGTACGTTCGGTGATATCGGTTGTACTTCGTTTTTCCCGGCGAAACCTTTGGGTTGCTATGGTGACGGCGGTGCGGTCTTTACCGACAATGACGAATTGGCGGATATCATGAGCTCGCTCCGAGTACACGGAAAAGGCACAGATAAATATGATAACATCAGAATTGGTCTGAACGCACGGATAGACACCGTACAAGCCGGAATATTGCTTGCGAAACTTTCGATATTCGATGATGAAATGGAAAAGCGCCAGCAGGTGGCGGCCATCTATGCAGAACACTTGAGCGAATATGTGGATGTGCCACAGATTCCTGAAGGCTATGTTTCGGCCTATGCGCAGTATACGGTGAACTTGAGAAACGGTGAGCGGGAGCGTTTAACTGGATTTTTAAGAGCCAGCGGCATCCCGACAGCAGTTTACTATCGTGCACCCTTGCCACTACTCGGTGCGTTTAAGGATTTGGACCTAAAACCCGAAGATTTCCCGGTGTCCGTGGCACTTAGCCAAAGCGTTGTGAGCTTGCCGATGCATCCGTACTTGGATGACCGAGATTTTGCACGGATATTTAAAGCATTCGAAGCATTTTATAAAGGATAGATTATGGCACAGTATTCATACGCAATAATCGGCGCCAGCCGAATTTCTGAACAACATATCGAAGCGGCCAAGATGGCGGGGATTACCTTAAAAGCCATCTGTGATTTAACGCCCGAAAATATTCAAAGGGTGCTGGAAGGCTCGTCACTGAGCGACACAGAAAGACAAAATGTGGCCGTGTGCGACGACTATCATCATCTCTTAGATAATACTGATGTGGATTTTATCACCATCGCCACCGACAGCGGCTCACATGCACGCATCGCGCTGGACTGTATTGCGGCGGGCTTTCATGTGCTGATTGAAAAACCCATTGCGCTTTCGCTAAAAGATGCGGATGCGGTGATTGAGGCGGCAGAAAAGAAAAACGTGATGGTGGCAGTTTCCTTGCAGAACCGCTTTAACCCGGCGGTGAAGCAGCTGAAACAGGCGATTGATGCGGGCGATTTTGGGCAGCTCTTGCATGGTTGCGCGCATATCCGATGGAACCGCAACGAGGACTATTTTAAGTCCGCATCCTGGCGTGGAACATGGTCAGCGGATGGCGGGACACTCTTTAACCAGTGTATTCACAATATCGATATTTTGCGCTGGGTGATGGGCGGAGAGATAGACGAAGTCTTTGCCTACACCGATCGTTTAGCACACCCTTATATAGAAACTGACGATATGGGTCTTGGGCTGTTAAAGATGAAAAACGGCGCCTATGGTTTTATCGAAGGCACAATCAATGTGTACCCCAAAAATCTGGAGGAGACGCTTTATGTGTTTGGTTTGACGGGCACAGCCAAGCTAACAGGTCCTTCGGTTTCTAAGATTGTGGAATGGAACGTCAAAGATGCCAACAGCGAGGAGACGGTGAAGGCATATGAAAAATTGGCGTTGCCTGCAAAAGGCGAAAAGCACCGACCCGTATACGAAAACTTTGCTGCGGCTTTGGCCGGGCAAGAGCCGATATATGTTGACGCTAAGGCGGGCAGGGATGCGATAGAAGTGATCTTTGCGATGCTTTTGTCATCCAAACAAAAAAAGCCGGTTAAACTGCCGATTTCGGACTTGGCCACCACCGACTTTGCCGGAATGTATGACGAATAGGGACGAATAAAAAACAATAGAAAATAAAAAAACGGTTGCATGTTATGGCAACCGTTTTTATATTAATCAGATATTTATTCTTCGCTATCCGTCTTCGACGGTGCAGGAGATGCCGTGGGCGAGGGGTCTTCCGGTATTTCGGTGGACTTGGTCGCTTTGGCGTAGATCGTATCTCCAGTCAGATAGTTATCGACATTTTTCTTTGTGATGATTTCATAATTAAGTTCAACAAATTGGGGCAGAAGGGTATTTGCGCCTTCGTTTAAAATTCGGTTGACATAGGTGGCTGTCACTTTTGCCATGTCGTCAGGGGCATAAAAAATGGTGGCGTCAATTCTGCCGGCTTCCACTTGCTCTAAAACCTCTTTATCAGCGCCGGTGGTGGTGATGAAGATACCGCTTTCCCCAGCCTCGTCGATGGCTGCGATAGCGGCCAATGCCATTTCGCCGGTTTCGGCAAAAACACAGTGGATACTTTCATATTCACCCAAGATTTCTGTCATTTTATCTTTGGCTTTATCATAATCATAGTTGCAAGCGGGCACTTCCACCAGCTCATTGTATCGGCTGTCAGCAACGGCTTCCAAGAAGCCATCATAGATGCCTTGCATCTGGGAAGAATCCACACTGCCGCGAAGGAACACCGTGTTGGTGCTATAGCGGTAATCGGTGGCGTTCGCCAGTATTTTAAACGTATAGTCTCCAATCTCTCTACCCATATTGCGGTAAAAAGGACCGATTAGCATTTTCGTATAAGCGTTGATTGATTCGGTCAAGTTGATGACGGGAATACCAGCTACTTCATATTCGCTTAAGATATATTCAAGATTATCAAGATCGGTTGGATCGACAACGAGTATTTTAATATCCTCATTCATCATATCGGCCAAATCGGACACTTGTTTGCTGTAGTCGCCATCAGCATAAAAAACCTTCACTTGGTAATCACTATCCTCAAAGAGTGCTTCAAACGTTGAGGCAAACACTTGGTTAAAGCTGGATTCCTCAGCAAGACTGACGCCAATAAGCGGGCGCGTGTCAACTGGAGCTTCGGATACGTTAAGGTTGGCCGTCGGTGTAGGGGAAGGAGCGTCCTTGCTGGACTTACCGCAAGCGGCAAAAGCAGTTAGAAAAAACACCGAACACAGCGCAATAATTAGGAATCTTTTTGTCATTTAATATAACCTCGTTCAAAAGAGTTTGCTTCATCTATATCGAAAAATATTATATAGTAAAAACGTGGAGAATGCAAAAGTGTACCTTTATGTTTT
>JBFLKV010000103.1:0-3003 GCA_040883365.1 Eubacteriales bacterium | reverse complement strand
ACAATGTTTTTCCCTTTGTTTTCGGGCCGCTTGGCCAGATTAAGCGCAGCGGCCGCCGCAGCACCCGAACTGATACCCACCAAAAAGGCTTCGGTTGTGGCTAAGTCATTGGCGGTTTTTGCGGCGTCCTCGTTTGTGATGGTGATGATCTCATCGATAACCGAGGTGTCCAAAATATCCGGCACAAAACCTGCACCAATGCCTTGTATGCGATGCGAGCCTGCGCTGCCGCCCGAAAGTACGGGGGAACTCGCAGGTTCCACAGCCACGATTTTTACCTTATCACCTAAAGCTTTTTTTAGGCGTCGTCCTACACCGGTCAAAGTTCCGCCGGTGCCCACGCCGGCCACAAAGATGTCCACCTTTCCCTCCGTATCGTCCAAAATTTCTTGGGTGGTGGTCTTTTCGTGCATGGCGGGGTTAGCGGGATTTTTAAATTGTTGGGGCACAAAGCCGTTTTGCTCAGCAGCGATTTCCTCGGCTTTGGCAATAGCACCGCGCATACCCTCGGCGGCTGGGGTCAGCACCAACTTGGCACCATAGGCAGCGAGTAGCTGACGGCGTTCAATGCTCATTGAATCGGGCATGGTCAAAGTGATGCGGTATCCCCGCGCTTTAGCGACCATGGCGAGCCCAATGCCCGTGTTGCCGCTGGTGGATTCTACAATCAATCCCCCCGGGGCAAGCTGGCCGGCCTTTTCGGCCTCCAATATCATATTGTAGGCGATGCGGTCCTTGACGCTTCCTGCGGGGTTAAAGTATTCAAGTTTTGCAAATATATTGGCATCAGCGCCGGAAGCTTTTGAAAAACGTTGGATATGCAAAAGCGGCGTTGCGCCGATTAAATCGGTAATCGAATGGGCTATTTTCATGTTATCCTCCTAATTATCTGGTTTATTGCGTCAATCATTTTGCTTTTGGCACAATAAACGATTGACGAAAGGTTGTTTTATGCTAAAATAGAGTTTAATCATAGCTGTTTAATATGATTACAGTGTAGCGAAATTTTTGCACACCGTCAATTGACTATTTTTAAAGAAAACATGAATTTCGCGAAAACCTAAGCGCAAAGCGGTGAAAGGAGAGACGATGAACTTAAATGAGTGGCTTCAAAAAAATTCCGACAGAAAGGCTGCCGAGATTTGTAAAATCAACCAAGAGAATTTTTTTAATAACAATTGTTTAAATCAGACCTCCAAGGCATCGATAATCAAGGTGCTCAACGATTTGCGGGCGCTGATTTTGCCCGGCATCTACGAGACCGAAAAAATTGATTTTGATCATCTGCAGAACATCACCGACAGCCGATTCAAAACGACAGGTGTTGAACTGGCACATATCGTGGAAACCGTTTTGATGGAGCATTGCAAATATGGCAAGCACCATAAACCGGATTGCGACGAATGCAAAGAGGATGCGCAAAAGCATACGATCACTATCATGGATACATTGCCCGATATTCGTGCAAAGCTAGAGCAGGATATCAAAGCGGCTTACGACGGCGATCCGGCGGCCAAATCCTTTGAGGAGATTGTGCTTTCCTATCCTTCGTTTGAGGCGATCAGTATCTTTCGCATCGCGCATCTATTCTACGAGTTGGAGATTCCGCTGATTCCGCGCATCATGACCGAGTATGCCCACGCACGCACGGGTATTGATATTCATCCCGGTGCCACCATCGGCGAGCGATTCTTTATCGACCATGGCACGGGCGTGGTTATTGGTGAGACCTGCACGATTGGATGCAACGTTAAGCTGTATCAGAGCGTGACTCTGGGCGCCAAAAGCTTCCCTGTGGATGAAAACGGTGTGCCGATTAAGAACATCAAACGGCATCCGGACATTGGCGATAATGTCATCATCTATGCCGGCGCGACGATATTGGGCGGCGAAACATGGATTGGTGAAAACAGCGTTATCGGCGGTAATGTATGGCTGACGCACAGCGTGCCTAAAAACACGCAGGTGTTTAACGCACAGCCGAATCCGATTTTAAAAACCATCGGTAAAGACGAAGAGTAAAAGAGAATATATTATATTAAAAAAGACCATATGATATGGTCTTTTTTTGATGAATTAATTATATTATCGAATATCTTCGGTGACTTTTTCGGGGGGTGCTTCCAAAAGTTCGGGGTGAGCCAAGTAACGCTTGACCATATTAAACCCTCTGGCAAAAGTGATGCCCGCGGCGATGCGTTCGTCCACGACCACGCCGATAGGGATGACCCGTTTTTTGGGCCCGCCGGGTTGAGTTTTGTCCTGCATCTTGCCCATGCCGATAAACACGCTGGTGGTGCCAAACTCGTATACATGGTGATGCACGGCACCGAGGTTGATGGATGCCATATTGGTGATAAACATAGAAGTATGGAAAGGACTGCCGTCCAGAATGGCTTTGGGCAAAAGACCGACTTTGTCCAGCCCTTTGACAAAAGCGATGAGCGCGCCCGGAACCAGCGGAATGCCCATAAAGAAGCTGGCTAGTTTATCGGTGATGTTGGCGTTATTCATCTTGCGGTTTTCGTTGATAGTGTTGTTGATTTTTTCGGCCACCTGATAGATGGTATCGGTCGGGCAAAACCAGACTTTGGTGGTGGTCTCCATGCTGTCTTCTTGTGTGCCGTCGGCGCGAATGATCGCAAAAGATACGGTCAGTTCGTTGCGTGCAAAGATTTTTTTGGCCATGATAAATCGGTTCAAGGCCGGCATCTCGGACACCGTGCGGATATAAGCCGCAATCAGCATGGACATAAAGCTGATATTATGGCCCGCTTTCCTCTGCGCGTTGATATACTTTTTGGCGTTTGTGTAATCCAAATCGGTTTCAAAAAACACCTGTGCGTCATACCGTTTAGGCATGATATGTGGCACCATTTTGAATAGGGGGTCAAGTGTTTTGACACGTCTCCCATCGGGTCTCATGATTTTCCCTCACTTTAATAATAAAAGATAAATTCCTGATTATCATAATACAGTTTACGCTCTTTTTCAAACTCTTTT
>JBFLKV010000102.1:0-5054 GCA_040883365.1 Eubacteriales bacterium | reverse complement strand
TGAGCAGGTGGAAAAAGACCTAAGCTTTGCGCTTAAATCTTTTCTGTTGGCGCGCGCATCGATGTCGCCGGTTGAGATAGATGAAGTGTTGGTTTATCCAACCAAAGAAGTGGCGCTGACTGTGGGCAAAAAGAACATCATGAGTGTGGATGTGCCAAAAATTGAAGCCAGCGAAAAGGAGAGAAAAGACGCTTTTCTTCCGTACGGACTGGCTTTTACGGCGGCCGAACTGGATGGCGCGGTGGAGAAAATGTCGGACAGTCTGCTTAAGATGATTGAGTTGGCTGAACTGGAGAAAACTTGCAACATGCTGGCGGATGAGATAGAGAAGACACGCCGTCGGGTGAATGCGCTGGAATATGTGATGATTCCCGAGATGAAGGAAAGCATCAAGTATATCACTATGAAGTTAGATGAAAATGAACGTGGCTCACGGACGCGCCTGATGAAGATGAAAGATATTATCCAGGCCAGGGAAGCATAATAAATATAAAGGCGTTTTTACGGCAATCGTTGAAACGCCTTTTTCTTAACTAAGAGGTAGAAAAAGATGAAACTAACGATGCTGGTTGAAGATATTAAGACCGAAGGATTTAGAACCGAACATGGCCTGTCCATTCACATTCAGGATGGCGACAACGCTTATCTTTTAGATGTCGGACAAAGCGGCAAGTTTATCCAAAATGCGGATAAGCTGGGGATAGATATCGCCAAAGTCAAGGCGGTTTTTATCAGCCATAATCACTATGACCATATTGGCGGATTAAATGCTTTTTTTAAAGTGAATAAAACCGCAACAGTCTATATCAAAGAAGAAGCCAAACAGCGCGCCTACGCCAAAGAAGGCTGGGCGGTTATTCCCGTTGACGGGCGACCCGGTGTGATGAAAAAAAACATCGCGCGATTTGTATTTATTAAGGACCATCTGACGGTGGATGCGATTGATTTGCTTTCGGACACTGTGGGTGAAAAGCACTATTTTTGCCAGGATGATCGTCTGATGAGAAAAAAAGACGGGAAATTTGTGCAGGATGATTTTACGCATGAAATGTTTTTGGCTATAAAAAGCAAAGGCAAGATGCATGTATTGTCGCCCTGCTCACACCGCGGCATCGTGAATATCCTAAGCACCGTGAAAAAAACATATGATTTACCTCTCGGTACGGTGATTGGCGGTTTTCATATGAGCAAAAACGGCGGGAAAGCGATGAATTGCACCGAAAGCTATCTTGATGATGTAGCCGAAAAGCTGAAGGGCTTTGAGGTTGAAAATTTATATACGGGGCATTGCACCGGGCTTTATGCGTATGGTAAGCTTAAAGAGAAGTTAAAAGAGAATATCGGGTACGCAAAAACAGGCGATGTTTTTGAAATTTAGCAATAGAAGTAAAAGGTTTGACTTTAAAGTTTCGGACAGTTATTATATAATAACTTATAAACAAAAAGACAGAACAGGGTTACCTTTTTAAATAAAACGAAAAGAGGCGATTGACGATGATTCAAGTAATATTGGGCAAAAAAGGGAGCGGAAAATCCAAGCAGGTTGTGGAGATGGCTAACAAGCTGGTGGGTGAAGCGGAAGGTGATATCGTATATATCGATGATGACAGCCGTTGTATGCTGGATGTGAGACATGAGATTCGCTTTGTAAACTGCTCCGAGTACAATGTGGATGATGTAAATAAGTTTTATGGATTTGTTTGTGGGATGATATCGCAGGATTTTGATATTTCCCATATTTTTATAGATGGACTAAAGAACATGGTGCATTCCGAACTGACAGAGATGGAAGTGCTATTTAAGGATTTGGACGATGTACTGAAAAGAAACAATGTCAAAGCGGTTATCGTTGTCAGCGCCGATCCTGAAACTGCGCCCGAGTTTTTGAAGGCGTACGCCATTTAGGACGGATTTAGAGTAGGGTTTTGCACGATTAGAATGGGAACAAAAGCTAATCCTCAGAAAGAAATGCATAATTCGAGGATTAGCTTTAATTATAAAAGCGGGAAAAAACGATGAAATTGGTTTCAACACGAAATAATCAAATAACGATAGGGGCGTTAGATGCCGTGCTTAAAGGCATCAGCCAAGACGGCGGATTGTTCATACCCGAAAAACTGCCGAGTTTAAGTCTGGATGACATTGCAAGTTTTAAAGACTTAAGCTATCCAGAACTGGCGGCCGAGATATTGAGTCTCTTCTTTGAGGAAATTGAAAAATCGGAGATGCTGGAGATGACGAAAAGCGCCTATGCTTCGTTTGACGTTGCCGAGACGGTACCGATTAAAAAGCTGGAAGACGATCTGTTTGTCATGGAGCTTTTTCATGGGCCGACATTGGCGTTTAAGGACGTGGCACTACAGATGTTGCCGCGACTGATGGCAAAAGCTTTGGAAGCGCAAGGCTCGAAAGAGGATGTGCTGATTTTGACCGCCACATCCGGCGACACCGGCAAAGCCGCATTGGAGGGCTTTTGCGATGTTGACCGCGTGAAGATTGTGGTTTTCTACCCCAACGATGGGGTGAGCGATATGCAAAAATTGCAGATGGTGACGCAAGAAGGGGATAATACGTTTGTCTATGCGGTGAACGGCAACTTTGACGACACCCAAAACGGCGTAAAGGCGATATTCACCGATCCGGGCGCGATTTTAAAACTCATCCAAAAAGGCTATATGCTTTCCAGCGCCAACTCGATCAACATCGGACGTTTAACGCCGCAGGTGGTTTACTACTTTTGGGCGTATTTGCAGTTGGTTAAATCCGGTGTGATTGAGATGAGAGACGCGATGGACGCGGCGGTACCCACCGGGAATTTTGGTAATATTCTGGCGGCGTATTATGCCAGAGCCATGGGGTTGCCGATCGGCAGACTGGTCTGCGCCAGCAACAGCAACAAGGTGCTTACGGACTTTTTTGAAAGCAAAAATTATTCGATCAAAGATCGTGCATTTATTAAAACCGCTTCGCCTTCGATGGACATCCTTATTTCCAGCAATCTGGAGAGACTGGTAGCGGATATGGTGGGCAGCGACGCCGTGGTGCGTGATTTGATGCATGCGCTGAAAACCCAAGGGGTTTACGACATTGCACCCTATATGGATAAGGAAAAAGCGGCCGTGTTCTATGCGGGTTGGGCCAGCGAGCCCGATACGAAAACGACGATTAAAAATACATTTGAAGACACAGGCTATCTATTGGACCCGCACACAGCGGTGGGTGTGAAGGTGGCCAAAGAGTATCTGGCCGAAAGCAAAGGCAAAAACCCTTGCGTTGTGGCGGCAACCGCCAGCCCATATAAGTTTTCCTGCGATGTGCTGGGCGCATTTGAAGGCGAGAAGGCGTTTGATGATGCATTTTTGCAGGCCGAAAAGCTGGCAAAGATGACAAAAACCACAGTGCCCGAAAAAATCGCCGAGCTGAAACATAAGAAGACGCGGCATACCGGCGTGATTGAAAAGCGCGAAATGTTGGATGCGATTTTGGCCGATATATAGAACAGGGATAGAAAGAGGAGAGACGAGATGGACGAAAAAAAGATTATATTTTCAGGCGTACAACCCAGTGGCACACCGACTTTGGGCAACTATATCGGTGCTTTTAAGAACTGGGTGAAGCTTCAAGATGAATATAACTGCTACTACTGTGCGGTGGATATGCACGCCATCACAATCCGTCAGAACGCAGCTGAGTTTAGGAGCGCGTGCTTGGATATGTTGGCGATTTTTCTGGCGATGGGATTGGATCCCGAAAAGAGCATCCTGTATATGCAATCGCATGTGTCAGCGCATGCCGAACTGGCATGGGTTTTAAACTGCTACACCTATTTGGGTGAACTCAACCGGATGACACAGTTTAAAGATAAAAGTGCCAAAAATGAGGAAAACCTCAATGCAGGCCTTTATACCTATCCTGTGCTGATGGCGGCGGATATTTTGCTATACGGTGCACACATGGTACCCATCGGCGCTGACCAAAAACAGCATTTGGAACTGGCGCGGGACGTGGCGACGCGTTTTAACAACCTATACGGCGATGTGTTTGTTGTGCCCGAACCCTATATTGGCAAGGTGGGTGCGCGTATCATGAGCCTAACCGAGCCCGAAAAGAAGATGAGTAAATCGGATGATAACCCCAAAGCGTATATTTCGCTTTTGGATGATCCGAACGTGATTATGAAAAAGTTTAAATCAGCGGTGACCGACAGCATGGCACGCATTAAGTTCTGCGAAGAGCAACCGGGGGTTTCCAACCTGCTTTCCATATACTCGGCGGTTACCGGCACGAGCATTGAGGAAGCGGAAAAAACTTTTGAAGGCAAAGGCTATGGGGACTTAAAAACCACGGTGGGCGAAGCGGTGGTTGCCGAGATTGAGCCTTTCCAGGCGGCATACAAGCGTTATCGTGCGGATAAAGCCTACTTGAACGAGGTGATGAAAGACGGCGCCGAAAAGGCCAGCAGGAACGCCCAAAGGATTTTGCGAAAAGTCAAAAAAAAGGTTGGGTTTGTGCCACAAGGCATGTAATAGAAAAAAGAATAGACAAAGGCCTGAGTTTTACCTCAGGCCTTTTTTGTATCTATGCGATTAAACTCAGGTAAACGCCCGGGATTACTTTAATGCGTTTTTGCCTTCGCCCACCACTTTGTATCCTTTGCCCTCGATGATAGCCACCACATCGTTGGGTTGAAAATCGCCCCAGACTTTGGCAGTTTTGCCCTCCAAAGAAACTTCGGCGTTCAAAATGCCTTTGGTATTTAAAAGAGCGGTTTTGATGCCGTTGGCACATCCTTCACAGCTCATGCCTTCCACATCGAAAGTCATATTTGCGCCGCCTGATGCTTTTTGCTTTGCTTTGGCGGATTTGCTTTTGGCTATCAGTATCCTTGCCGCGTGGAACAGGATTAGCGCCATAAAAGCGGTTCCGAGTACGATTTTATACCAAGGGATGGTCTCGGCATGCGCATGAGCACCGACGGCGGAGATGATGGGAAGAGAGAACTTGCCAATCAGAAAATCCAAAAGATAGCCAAATCCGATGGCGCTGACCGCGGC
>JBFLKV010000101.1:0-3779 GCA_040883365.1 Eubacteriales bacterium | reverse complement strand
TGCGGATATCCCGCATTTCATTTGCGACATTATGGAATGGGAAGATACCCTTGGGGCCCCATAGCGTCGCAAGACGACAACTCCTTTTGGGTAACCTGCGCATTTTTTAAAATCTCTCCAAAAGAGCAATATATATCTGTATAGCAAAAAAAGAAGCGCTTTAAAAAACTTAAAGCACTTCTTTTGGTATTCGGCTAATAAAACATTCCCGATGGCTATTATGGTTGCATCGCGCCAAAAAGCACCAGCCATGCCAAAATGGATTTTGCCACCAAACTCAAAACGATGTAGACACGCTCGCCATATACGTAGTCTTTCCACTTGCCCACTTTTTTATACTGTAAAATCATATTGATTGGAAAGGTATTGAAAGCAACAAAATACACGCCCACGATAGCCCAAACGAACCAAGGCGTCATATCCAAATTGCCCGTACCAAACATATAGAGCAAAATGACAACCCATGGGGTTATTCCTGCAATTGAGCCCCATACAAAGGGTCCCCAATTAATTTTTTGATCTCCCCTATTTGAGTTAAGCTGTTCCATCATCAACCCAAAAAGATTCATCGATGCATTTAGCACAAATATCAGAATCAAAGAGGCGATATCGTATATGCCAAACAACGTGGCGATTAGAACAATCATCACCGACGAGCTTAAAGCATATTCAAACCACCTAAATCGGTTGATTCCTTTTTCTAAATCCTTGTTGTAGGCATTGTTTAGTTTCTGCGGGATTGAGATGAGCGCATGCGCTAAGGCTGAAAGCAGCAAAAACACCGCGACCAAGATGCCAAAAGGTAATTCGAAAAGATCCTTTGAAGCTGTTTCCAAAGACTGTGTTTCAACGTTGTATGTAATAAAGAACTGAACGATCTTCGGTGAGAATTCTGCAATCTTTTGGATGACAGTGGTAGCTAAGAAAATCATCACAATGCCTTGAATGAGATGCAAACCACCCATCACCATGTTAAATCTTCTTAATTTCTTAAACACTTGTTCCATAGCTAATCCTCCTTACTGTTCAATCTTACTCCTTCTTAATCGACATCTATGATTTTACCACTTTTTATCAGTATATTCTATCATTTGTATTTGTGATTAAAACTATACCTATGGGTTGCGGTTTAAAGACATCCCCTTCCTCCGCTTCGCCATACAAAAAACGCCCCTTTAAGTATACAGGAGCGTTTTGTATGATACTAAATGTCTTATGCGCTTACGCGTTATGTCATATTGATAATGCTTATATCAAGATAACACCACGCCTTAATTGATTAGCTTTAATTCCGATATGCACAAGTCTTTATACTTGGTGCCTGCATATGATTCACCGATAATCATCTCAACCGAGGTCACGTCCTTGTATACCCGTCCAAATTCAATCGTTTGGTAGTCAAGTACGCCATCTTCAAAAGCGACATCGATCTCATATACATCCGTTGTGGTCGTAATAATCACTTTGGCTGTTTTGAGCCTTGCGTTGTAATCGTAAAGTGCCTTGGACTTGGTATATCCATTGATCAATGATATCCCGCTGACCGTATAGTCACTTTCCAGCACACCAATGAAAATGCGCTCACCTTCACCGTCCCCCCCTACACCTTCAACCCAGGCTGTAGAAAGATCTTTATCAAACATGTTTACGGTCTCGTACGCGTCGCTGTAGTTCAATATCGAACTGGCACTGACATATCCCCATGACCCGTCGGAATCAATGTAGTCGGTCTCATTATAATCATACGGAACCTCAATATCTGAGACTTTCTGATACACCAAGTATGTGTCATCCGGATCGGTTATAAGCTCTTTACTTCCATCCAGCAACTCATCCTTAAGGTGTGAAAAAGGAACTACCGTTTTTAAGCCGTCTCCAAAAACAACAAACTCTCTGTTTTCGTCTTCGTTCGCTATGTCTACCTTATCGTTTGCAAAACGCCACGCTCCATAATAGTATGGATATGCGCCTTCTTCTCGATAAACGCGCATATTGTCCTGCAGACTAAAATTATCTTTAACTTGATTGGTATAGTTGGCTGTAAACGTGCGATTGTCTAGGACGATGTTTCCTTCGCCATCCACACAATACTCAAGCTGATACTGCCCAATAAGAGAAGGTATGTCCTTAACCACAGGTGTAGGTGCCGGGGGGATGCTCGGTGCTTCTGTCGCCACCACCACTTCTGCGTCTTCGCTCACTACCGCAGGTGCCTTCGAACTACATGATATCAAAAGGGACAATATCAGTATACTTGTGATCATTATTAAAAAAGTTTTTTTCATCGTTTTCTCCAATGCTATATTTTTCCTGTGCTAAGCTCTGTCTAAGATATCAAAAAAGCCTTATCCTGTCAATCCGTTCTCTTGTTTGTCAAAACACGCTATCCCGAAAGGACTTGCAACGATTTGGGTGTATTAATTGTCAGGGTGACTCGGATAAGATGAACTCACCGGGTTTACATGCACCAAAACTTCGGCCACATTCTCTACACTTTCGTAAATTGCATCCTTCACACTGTCCGCAATTTCATGCCCCTGCTCAACCGTTAAGTTGGCTTCCACTTCAATCGCAAGATCAACCCATATGCCACGGCCCACCGTACGGCATTTCAGCCAATTCAGTTTTTTAACTCCATCCAAATCCCCTGCAATGCTTTTTAGCGTATCCATCACCTCGTCATTGGGTGCGGTATCCAAAAGCACTTTGGCAGACGCTGTTATGATTTCAATTCCTGTTTTGATGATAAACACGCTCATTATCCCGGCGGCAAAAGGCTCCGCGTATTTCAAAACCCCTATCTGCGTTTTGCTGTAAACCATGGTCAGGATGATGGCAAAAGCTGTCGCAGAAGTAGCAAAAACATCATTTCGGTTGTCCATCGCGTTGGTCTGCACCGCCAGAGAATTGATCGATTTACCGACGCGAAGGGTGCGTTTGTACATATAAAACTTAGTAAGTATCGCGATGAGCGCCACCACCAGTGCCCAGACGCTGGTTTCCAAAAGCGCTTTTGATTTTAGCGCATTAATAATGGAGGACCAAAGAAATCCGGAACTGACAAGAATAAATATCCCAACAAAGAGTGATATCAACGCTTCCATTTTACCGTGTCCGTAATGATGGTCGTCATCCCGCGGTTTCGATGCATAGCGAAGCCCAAAATAAATAGCTAAGCTGCTCATGGTGTCCCCAATGGAGTTGACCGCATCCGCCTGCAGCGCTGTTGAATGTGCCCCAATACCTGCAACGCTCTTGATTAAAAATAGAGCGCCATTAAGGATGACCGCAAACAAAACGATGCTGATCCCCGGATCTCTTTGCTTCTTTTGCATATACTCACCTCATATAAGCTATACGTGCATGATACACCGATGGCGATTGTTAACCCATCCCTTTGCTTCTAATGCTAACAAACATTTTACATTTCTATAACGATTCTATAGGACTATCATGCTATTATACCCCAAAAGCAAGCGAAAAAAACAATAAAAAAAAGACGCCCTTCATTATCATTACACGTCGAATGGTATTTGCTTGGCGACCGGTTGACCAAAAAAATGTTTTTGATGTTGCGAATAAGGCATTTTGTCTATGTCGATTGATTGTAATCTTAAGCTTGCAAAAAACAGATTAGATTATGGCATAATATCAGGAGGGAAACCATGTTGTTTCTAACAAGCATACAAGTGATTTTCTATATCAGCATTTTATATATGATTCTCAAATTCGCCTCCAACCAATAATGCTTTTTTTAGCCAAACTCGCTATTTTTGAAG
>JBFLKV010000100.1:0-8813 GCA_040883365.1 Eubacteriales bacterium | reverse complement strand
CGCTGGGCGGTTTTGCGCCACGCGTATCATAGCCCGGAATACAACGAGCGTTTGGACGGAATCGTATACTGCGCATTTGCGGCGCTTGGGTTTGCGGCGGCCGAGAATATCGGTTATGTGCTGACGACATATGAGGCGTATCCGAGTATCGTATGGATTCGTGCGATTTCGGCGGTTCCTGTGCACTTGATGGTGGGCATCACTATGGGATATTATCTATCGCTGTCAAAGTACAGCACTAGCGAGGCAGAGGCCGCGCGAAACAAGCGGCGATCGCTGATGGTGCCTGTGCTTTTGCATGGTACTTATGATTTCATCTTGTTTTTACAAATCCCAGTGCTCTTGCTGGTCCTTATTCCGTTTGTGATTTATCTCTGGGTATCTGGCATCAAGAAGCTTAATCGGTTCTATCGGGAGTCGCGAGATACTTATCGGCGGGTGTTTTAATCTTCGGGAAGATGCGCTCTATAAAAACGAGAAACAAAAAACAGGCTTTTCGCCTGTTTTGTTTTTTTTACGCATATCCGTAATAATCGTCTTCGTGATCAGTTCGGGGTACTTTTTTTCGTGTGATATCCGCGCCGAGACTGATGAACTTTTCTTCGATATGGTCATAGCCGCGGTCGATATATTTGACATTATCAATTTCGGTGATGCCGTCAGCCATCAATCCTGCAATGACCAAGGCTGCGCCTGCGCGAAGATCGGTGGCGCGTACCGGTGCGCCGGTTAGTTTTTCCACGCCTTCCACCACAGCGACCCGACCGTTGATGGTGACATTGGCCCCCATGCGTCGAATCTCGTTAATGTGCTTAAAGCGCGACTCAAACATATTTTCTTCAATCATGCTGGTGCCGTTCGCGACCGAGAGCAGAACCGTGACCGGTTGCTGTAAATCGGTGGGGAAGCCGGGGTATGGCATGGTTTTAATGTGTGCGGATTTATAGTGACCGTCCGCTCGAACGCGGAGGGTGCTTTCGCCTTCTTCAATGTCTATCCCCATCTCCATCAGCTTGGCGCTTAAGGCCTCCATGTGAGTTGGGATAACATTGGTGATAGTGACATCGCCTTTGGTTCCGGCGGCGGCAACCATCAAAGTGCCTGTTTCAATCTGGTCTGGGATGATGGAATAATTGATGCCTGAAAGTTTTTCGACACCGCGGATGCGAATGATATCCGTTCCCGCGCCGCTGATTTTTGCGCCCATCATACGCAGCATGTTGGCCACATCCACCACATGCGGCTCTTTGGCCGCGTTGACCAAGGTGGTCACGCCGCTCGCTTTAACAGCGGCCAGCATGATATTGATGGTAGCGCCTACGCTGACGCAATCCAGATAGATATCTGCACCATGTAAACCTTCTTTGGGCACAGCAGCGGTCAGCATACCGTATTCGGTTGAGACTTCAGCGCCCATGGCCATGAAACCTTTGATATGCTGGTCGATGGGACGTTCGCCTATGGCGCATCCACCGGGTAGCATCACCTTTGAGGTTTCAAATTTATTCATCAGCGCACCCAAAAGATAGTAGGAAGCGCGTACATGTCGAACAATATCAAAATCAACGGTTGCTGTATTGATTGTCGTGCAGTCAATTTTTAAGGAATGTTTAGTGGGTCGCTCAATCTTTGCGCCCATTTTTTCCAATGTCAGCTTTAAAACCGTGACATCATCAATATCCGGTAGGTTGTCGATGGTGCAAACGCCATCCGACAAAATACAAGCCGGAAGCACGGCCACGGCTGCGTTTTTTGCGCCGCCTACCTTAACTTCTCCGTGCAGTGGTTTTCCACCTTTGATAATCAGTTTTTCTTTCATATTTTCTCAACCTTAAAATTTGCTGCTATAAATGGCAAAGCCGATTATAACAGCAAATATATTTTTAAGCAAGTTTTTTACTAATATATGGATGCTACTCGGCCGTCGGTGGCGTAAAGGTTCTTTTTGCCGCCTCAAGATCGATATGATAAATCCCCTCGCCGGATTCACCCACCATTTTTACCTTACCAATTAAGTTTCTAAAACTATCTTCTTCTTCCACCTGTTCATTGATAAACCATTGTAAAAACTGAATGGCCGCGTAGTCTTTCACTTCGGTGGCCACATCCATCAGGTGATTGATGCGACTGGTGACAAAACCTTCGTGGCTAAGCGCATATTCCAGCGCGTCGGTTAAACTCTCATAATCCGTTTTTGGATTCTCAAAGCCGGTGATGGTGACATTCTCGCCGCGCTCTAAAAGGTAGCGGTAGAACTTCATCGCGTGAAAAACTTCTTCGTCGCGTTGAACCAAAAACCAACTTTCAAATCCGTCAAAATCACGGCTGCTGGCATAAGACGCCATAGCCAAATATAGATGAGATGAGAAAAACTCATACATGATCTGTAAATTTAATTCATCAGCTAATTTCTTGTGCATGATAATATCCTCCTATTTGTTTTGATATTGTTTTGCTGCGTGTATAAACTCTCTAAACAAAGGATGTGGACGAAGCGGGCGAGATTTGAATTCCGGATGGAATTGAACCCCGACAAACCAAGGATGATCCTTGATTTCGATAATTTCCACTAGGTCTTTATCCGGATTGATGCCTGCTACTATCATACCATTTTTCTTTAAAATATCCAAATATTCATCATTAAACTCATACCGATGGCGATGACGCTCGGATATGGTTTCTTGCCCATAAGCAGCGGCGGCTTTTGTATCGGGGGTGAGTCGGCAATCGTATGCGCCAAGACGCATGGTGCCGCCCATATTGGCTATGTTGCGCTGTTCGGGGAGAAGATCGATAACCGGGTGAGGGGTGTTGGAATCCTGCTCGGTGGAATGAGCACCATCAAGGCCCACAACGTTTCTGGCCAGCTCAATCACGGCCATATGCATACCCAGGCAGATGCCGAAATAGGGAATTTTATTTTCACGTGCAAAGCGCACGGCTTTAATCTTACCTTCTATACCGCGCTCGCCGAATCCGCCGGGCACAAGGATACCGCTGATGCCTTCAAAAAACGGTGCGATGTCTTCGTTTTGTTCAAGATCGATGGCTTCAATCCACCGGATATTGACACTGACGTTATTAAAGATGCCCGCATGATTAAATGATTCCACGATGGAAAGATAAGCATCCTTCAGTTCGGTATATTTTCCGACCAACGCGACAGTGACTTCATCTTGTAAAGCTTTTTCCTTATCAACCAATTCGGTCCACTCAACCAAATCGGGCTCAGGGGCTGTGAGTTTTAAGGAATTACAAACAATATCGTCAAGACTTTGGTCTTTCAGCATCAAAGGGACTTCGTATAATGAAGAAGCATCTGTATTGGAGATGACGTTGTCCGCGTGAACATTACAAAACAGACTGATTTTTGCCTTAACATCTTTGCTAAGCGCGCGCTCGGTTCTGCAAACGATGATATCCGGCTCGATACCTAGGCTCCTAAGCTCCTTAACGCTGTGTTGTGTGGGTTTGGTTTTGGTTTCGCCCACTTTGGCAAGATACGGTACCAAAGTGACATGGATAAACAAACAGTTATCCTCTCCAACATCCCACCGAATCTGACGAATGGCTTCCAAAAAGGGTTGGGATTCGATATCACCGACCGTACCGCCAATTTCGGTGATGACCACATCGGGGTTACCCATTTTGCCGACAGAATAAATTCTATCTTTAATTTCGTTAGTGATATGCGGAATTACCTGAACGGTACCGCCGAGGTACTCGCCGTGCCGTTCTTTATTGATAACGGTTTGATAGACCTTGCCTGTGGTGACGTTAGAGTCCTTAAACGAGTTTTCGTCGGTAAAGCGCTCGTAATGGCCGATATCCAAATCGGTTTCTGCACCATCGTCGGTGACAAAAACCTCGCCATGCTGATATGGGCTCATGGTGCCCGGGTCCACGTTGATATAGGGATCGCATTTCTGCAGATTAACCCTTAAACCCCGCGCTTTTAAAAGTGTGCCCAGACTGGCCGCGGTGATGCCTTTGCCAAGCGAGGAAACGACGCCGCCTGTGACGAAGATGTACTTTGTTTGTTTTTCCATTTTATTCATACTACCCCTTAAAAAATATTATCAGTTTATTTAATCAAAAAAATAAGTCAGGTTTCCCCGAATTATTTTTTGCTTTAAGTATATTCCATGATGATGACGCGAGACCGTTTTTTGAGGTCGCCGGCATGGGTGCTAAAGGTGTTTTTGCCCAGCACTGCGTAATCGTAGTTGCCGTCAATGGTCTCTAAGAATTTGGACAATGGGTCCAACCTTAGGTTGACCGCTTCGGTCAAGTAGTGCATTGGGATGATGATATTGGGCGAGATGCCGTCTATCACGCTTAAGGCTTCGGCAGCGTCGATGGTGAAAAAGCCGCCCACCGGAAGGAAGAGAATATCCACCTTACCGAGTGATTTTAGAAAAGCGTCTTTGGGTACTTCGCCAAGGTCGCCAAGATGCAAAAGGGCCAGTCCCTCGGCTGAAAGCTTAAAGACGGTGTTAAGCCCGCGTTCCTTCCCGCCACTTTTGTCGTGGAAGGTCTCATAGCCCATGATTTTTATACCGTCAAAGGTGTACTCGCCGGGTTGATTGATCAAAGTAAAATCGCCGGTGATGTTGGAAACACAATTGTGATCATGGTGGTCGTGAGAGCACAAAACAAAATCGGCCGTTAGCGGTTGCGGCTTGTAGCCATAGGTGTCATCGTAAGGGTCAAAAACA
The DNA here is from genome assembly GCA_040883365.1 of Eubacteriales bacterium. Lineage (GTDB taxonomy): Bacteria > Bacillota > Clostridia > Christensenellales > CALMFG01 > CALMFG01. The sequence continues at coordinate 4,095 of JBFLKV010000100.1, read as the reverse complement.
ATCACCTTGCCGCTATCAAGGATGACTTTAAATGATGAATGACCCAGCCATACGATTTTCAAAGGTGATTCGCCTCCTGCCTAAATGCGCCTTTATTAAGATATGCTTTTTTTATTAGTTGAGGGTACTGCCCAAGGTTTTGTAGGACAAACTCAAACGGTTAACCGATTGTTCTCCTTCCAAATCCAACTCATATTCCAAATCGACCGTGCCGGATGTGGCATCGTGATGCGAGGAAACCAAAGTGGGGAAAACGCTCATGTTCAATGTGCCAAGATCGGTTTCGTAGTTGCCGATAAAGCGTTTGCCTTGCTCAAAATACAGGCTGGTTCTCACTTCGCCTTCTCTGGCAAGCGTAATCATACTGTCATGGATCGTGATGATGTTCTTGGTGCCTTCCATGCCGGAGATTTCAGTTTCGGAATATTCTAAAGTCAGGGTTTTATTGTTTTCTCTTAAAAACCCTTCGGTAATCAGCTCAACATTTTCAGTGCCGTTTTGGACACCTGTGATGGTCAATAATACTTTTGGCATTACTTTGCCTTTCTTTTTCAATAAATCATGCTACATTATATCACAGGGGTATAGAGAAAAAAAGACGTAACTCGTGACTTATAATGAACATTGATGCAAAAGTTTGTTAAGACTTTGAGAACGAAAGCATCATCGGTTGTTTTTTCCTTTTTTATCGGGTATACTCAAACGTAAGAATTATGCGGGGTGCCAGCCGAGGGTCGGTGGCCCCGGTTTTGCGAGGAAAACATGAAGAAAAAATGGATATTTGTCGGCCTTATGATCGTCATGGTGCTGACAATTATGGGTGGGGTACACCTGACAGCTGAGGCGGCGCCTGGAGATCAATTGTCCATTGAGGCAACCTTTTGGGCAGATCGCGAATACATATGGGAAGGCGAATATATTGGCCTTCGTTTTAAGTTCGTCAACACGGGTTCGGTGACCATTTCTGGGCTGACCGTGCGGGATTCCAGCATTGCAGGCGGAGCATGGCTAAACAGCCCCATTTCTTTGGCGCCTGGTGAGACACGTATTGTCACCTACAATTTGGCGTTGAATCATGACCTTGACCTTTCTCCTGGTGCACAGTATTCTGCTGGCGGCAGTACGCATACCATCAGCTTCCCGTCAAAAAGACTTTATGTTATCGATGATGACGTATCCGTTGTTTTGGAATCCAGCACCACCACACCGGCGGCGGGCGAAGAAGTGACCTTCATTGTTCGTTTAAGAAACAATGGTAATGTTCCGCTTCGTAATTTGAAATTATATAATCATAACAATGAACTCGTGCCGCTGAAAGGCACACAGCTATATTCGGGTAACTCGGTATCGGTAGAAACGACCGCGACGTTTAAGGAATCAGATTCGGTGCAGTTTGATATCACAGCAACCGATGCATACGGAACAGTATATTCTCATGCGTCCAATACCATAGAGATCAGGGTGCCCATCGACTTTGATATTGGCGATCTTTCGGTGAAAGCCGATCCAGAGTATAATAAGCTCTCGGTACCTGGCCCTGCCACTTTTGATATCTTGCTTACCAACAATTCGGAATACAGCCTTTATGACATCTCGGTGAAGGATTTGGGCACAGGAGAAGTTGTGGCCGAAATGACCAACATGGAAAAAGGCGAGCGGTTGGTGCGCGTGACCACCCCGGTGGAAGAGACGCGTGAAGTGGTTTTTGAAGTGATGGTACACGATGCGGACGGTAAAGCGTTTACGCTCAACACACAAGATGATTCGACGATTGTTACGATATTGAGCCAGGAAAAAGAGGAAGCCGCAGCGGCCGAAGCCTCTGAAGCCGCGGCATTGGCCACACCATCGCCCAGCCCGACAGCAGCACCCAAGGGCGGACTTAAAGACATGTCAACTTGGGTTTTGGCAGTAATCGGATTTGGCGTGGGTATCCTGGTGGTCATCATCATCTTATCGGTTTTAATAGCAGCTCAGAAAAAACAAGGCGGGGGCGGCGGAACGCCTGATCCTGCTGGCGGCATGGAACCGGCCAAAGCCAAAAAGCCAAAAAAGAAAAAGAAAAAGAAGACAAAAGAACTTAAAGGTTCTTCAATGCCGCCGGTAAAGCCGGTGCCAAAGAAGCGCCCAAGCGGCCCGAAGAAAAAGGGAAAAACAAAAAAACACAAGGGCCCGATTCGCGTCAGTTATCGCGATCATAAAAGTTTCTAATCAGTCATTTATAAGGCAGGGGAATCCCCTGTCTTTTTTATCGTTTTTTATTTTTTAAAACCCCCAACTTTTTTCGGCGTATCGGGGTATATATAGTGTAAATGAAATGTTAAAAGAAGAGGTATCATGTGGAACGATTATTGCTAAAACGGTTTAAGCGCGGGGATAATGCGGCATTCAAAACGGTTTACGAACAGACGATTGATGCGGCATTGCGACTTGCAAAAGTGATTATGAAACATGACAGCCTAGCTCAGGATGCTGTCCAAGAAGCCTACTTAAGAGCCTACACTTACCGAAACCGCTTTGATGAACATCGACCGTTTGAATTTTGGTTCAATCGGATATTGGTGAACGAATGCCGAAAGCGGTTGAAAGAGAACAAAGCCAAATGGCAGACGGCTGCGCCCGAAGGCTTTTTGGAAATCGGACAAAAGGATACATACGATTTTCAAGAGCATGAGGAAATTCTAGAAGCGCTGGCAAGACTGCCCGAGATTTACCGCACACCTGTGATACTGAAATACTTTAATGATTATTCGGAAGATCAGATTGCTGAGGTGCTGTCGCAGAAAAAAAGCACGGTGAAATCGCGGTTGTATGAAGGCAGGCAGAAGATGAAGAAGATGCTGGAGCAGGCCGGATATGGAGAAAAAAGTGATGAGTGATTTTAGAGAGGATTTCAAAAAAGCGGTGAATAGTGCAACAAAAAGCACAGATGAAGAGAAAGAAAGGATTTGGCGTCGGATTGATGCAGAAATAAAGGTGAATGAAATGAGGAAAAGAAGAAACGCGGCGGGTTGGATGGCGGCCAGCATTGTGTTCGCTGTACTGGTGGTGTTTACGGCGTTTACACCCACGGGCAGGGCGGCGGTGAGCCGGATTATTGCGTTGTTTGCTGCTGAAAAAACAGTGGTTACCACCGTGGAAGGCGAAGAGGAAGAGGCTGAGCAAGGCTTATATGTGGACGCAGAAAAGAAGGACGAGCAGGTGGCTGTTTCTGAAGCACCCGAAGAAACGGGAAGCGAAGAACTAAAGCCGGTCAGATATGTACTATATATTGACGAAGAACGATACACAATGCAAAAAGGGGAGAATGAGGATACGATTTCGCCAAAGGATTATCCAGAGGATTACCCACCCGTCGAAATGCGGATTTCGCAAATACAAGATCGGGCCGTTGAGCGTATGACCGATGAAGTTTTTACACAGCTTAAGGGAACATACGACAATGTATATGAAGCGGAACCTTTCAGCTTCTCACACGTATCGGGTCTGAAGTTGGTGGCGTTTAATGGCGACTTAAATGGGGATAAAGAGACTATGCCACAGTGGGACGACGAAGTGATGAATGTCTATATATTTGATAACACACAAGGCGGCGTTTTTGTCATCCGAGTACGATATTTTATCGAAGCCGAAGAGGGTCACGGAGCCAGACTGGAGCAGATGCTGGACCAGCTTGAACTGATACCGGCACAATAGCCAACCCAAAGATATGACAAAACCCTTAGCAGGAGTAAAAAACTGTTAAGGGTTTTGTTATGATTCTTAGCACTTTATTCATTGAAAAAGCGTAAGCCTTATGTTTTAATAGCTTAAGATAAAAAGAAGGATAGAAGGTGTTTTAGATTTGAACTACGACAAAAAGATGTTAAAGCGGTTTGTTTCCTATTATAAGCCGCACAAGACGTTATTTTTTATGGATTTGATAGCGGCTTTTTTGATGGCGGGTATTGAGCTTTGTTATCCAGTTTTTACGACGCGGGTGATTGACGATTATATCCCGAATGGTATGCTTTTATCCATAATGACGACCGTTGGCGTGCTTTTGGGGCTGTATATCATCATGGCGGGACTCAATTATTTTGTCAACTATTGGGG
>JBFLKV010000099.1:0-11791 GCA_040883365.1 Eubacteriales bacterium | reverse complement strand
CGCAGGTTTCAAAGCCGATTCCGGATACCCCTTTCCATCATCCTGTACAACAATCAGACATGTTGAATCCTCTTTCGCCAAACGAATTGTAATCGAGCAACCGTCCGGATTGTGCCTGATGCTGTTCCCAACCAAATTAAGTACCGCGCGGCGCATCAGCGCCTCATCCGCCGCCACTGCACAACGCTGCGCTTTCGAATCAATATAGATATCAAACTGATACTTTTTAGATAAATCCCCATTCATCATTTCTGCCGCAACGTCTCGTATCAGTGCCGCCATGCTAACGCGTGTTTTTTTGACGGGTTGCATATCATATTCCAGCTTGGATGCTAAATTCATGTCATTGATTAAAGCCTTAATCCGTTCGCTTTGGTTGCGGATAATCCTCGCCTGTTTTCTTGTGTCCTCGGGTATATCTGATGTTTCCTCCATCTGATTCGCATAGCCCATAATCATGGATAGTGGTGTGCGTATGTCATGTGAAACCGCCGCTATCCAATCTGCTCTGGCTTTGTCCCGTTTCTTCAAGGTTTTTTCCTGCGCGCGAAGCTTCTCCGATGTTTCATTAATCTTGGCGGACAGTTCTCCCAAAGCACCCTTCACAGGAATCTGAGTCACGGCATTGCTTGGCATCTGGTCAATCCCCTCGACCAAAGGCTTCATCGACCGAAAAAATCGCGTTCCCATCAGTAGTGCCAGCAACAGTGAAAAAACGCCGTTTAGCACAAAGAACATGACTGCCCGTCCAGGCACCTTCGCAATTTCTGCTTCCGTCGCTTCAATCCCATATTTCCAAACACTGCCCTTGGGTTTCCCTAAAACCAACAGTCCGTCATCTCGACGCCAAACATATACCGGATAGTCCTGTAAATACCAGCGGGAAAACCCTGCCACATCATTTAACGTATACTTTCGCTGTAACGCCTTTGGCAAATCTAACTGCCAAACAATCGTTCCTTCCGTATCAATCAACATCGCCCATGCAAACTGCTCCGTCACCTCGGCCTGAATATCCTCCTGCATCCCATACTCCGCGTTTTGTTGCACCAGGCTATCGGAGATTTTCGGAATCCGATAAGATTGAGGCCATCCTATATCCTCCACTTTACTGCTTAACCCCCATCCAATAAAAACGGCCATGTTGGCTAGCAAAAGCGCAAGCGCAATACCCGCTGCTGAAAAAATATAGCGTAACAATATCTTACCCGCACTATTCATTCGTCTTTTACTCCCATCAACTTATACCCAAGTCCTCGCGCCGTAATCAGAAATTGTGGATTGGACGGCACCGGCTCTAGTTTTTCCCGCAGACGGCGAATGTGTACCATCAATGTGTTTTCATAACCATAGAGGTCCTCACCCCAAACCGCTTGACACAGCCTGTCTCCCGTCACAATATTGCCCTTGTTTTCGTAAAGCTTCTCCAGCAATGCGTATTCTTTGGCCGTCAAACAGATTTGCCCTTTGTTTGTTGTCACGGTTCCCCCGTTTAGGTCAATCTGCGTTTCTCCTAAACGAAAGATCGGTTTTTCTTCTGTCTGGCGCTTAACCGGAAAGTAGGAACGGCGAAGCACCGCTTTTATCCGCAGGATTAGTTCTTTTGGCAAGAAAGGCTTGGTAATATAATCATCTGCCCCCAAGCCGAGCCCCAACAGACGGTCTTCATCTTCATCTTTTGCAGACAAAAACAACACTGGAACTTCCCGCTTCATTTGAAATGCTTTTAGCAGCGAAAATCCATCTCCATCCGGGAGCATCACATCTAAAAGTACAAGATCCGGCTTTTCCGCACCAAAGCGCTCTTTCGCTTCCTCGCATGTCGATGCCGATGTCAATCTCCAAAAGCCTTCTTTTCGCAAGATACCATCCAGCATCTTGATCAGCTCTTTTTCGTCATCCACGATTAGAATTTTTAAATCGAAAATATCTTTCATTATGTTAATTATAATCTATTTTTTTAACAATGAATCATAATTTCGTGAGAATTAATGTAAATGTAAGCTAAACAACAGGCTGATGTAAGGCGGCTCTAGTAGACTGTTACCGTAATAAAGAAGGAGGATTTTTTATATGATACCTATCATTCAAACCACTCAGCTTTGCAAAAAATACGGCAAGGCTATGTGTGTAAAGGACTTAGATCTTGTGGTACCCGAAGGCGCGATTTACGGCTTTTTGGGTCCCAATGGCGCCGGAAAGACCACCACAATGAAAATGATTCTGCAATTGGTTCACCCCAGTTCGGGCGCGGTTTCAGTGTTCGGGAAAGAAATGAATCACAAAAACCGATTGGATATTCTAAAAGATATCGGCTCCCTGATCGAATCACCCAGCTATTACGGACATTTAACCGGGCGCGAAAATCTCGAGATTATCAGTCTGCTTAAAGACGTGCCTAAAAAAGAAATTGATCGGGTTCTTCGTGTTGTTCGGCTTGAACAACAAAAAAATAAAAAGGTCTCACAATATTCGCTTGGCATGAAGCAGCGACTGGGTTTGGCCTGTGCCCTACTGGGTAATCCCAAACTCTTGATTTTGGACGAGCCAACGAATGGGCTGGACCCTGCCGGTATTCAGGAGATGCGCGATCTGATTTGTTCTTTTCCCAAAGAATATGGTATGACCGTCATGGTCTCCAGCCATCTTTTGAGCGAAATCGACCAGATGGCCACACATGTTGGCATCATCGACCGCGGGGAGCTGGTTTTCCAGGATAGCCTTTCGGCGCTGCATCAAAGCAGTTCATCCACGATTACCTTAAGAACCCTCGACAACGATGCCGCCCTTAAACTGCTGGCTGATCGTGCCATTGCTTGTGAGCGCCGAGGCCCTTCGCTGGTTCTTCCTATGATACAGGACGACGCACTGGCTTCACTTATCTACATGCTATGCGAAGCGCATATCGGTATTCTGCGTGTTGAGGAACAAACCAACACGCTGGAAGACATTTTCATTCAGTTCACCGGAAAGGCGGCCAGTCTATGAAAACCGCCATCTATGTAGAAATAAAAAAACTGCGCACCAAAAAAGTGTGGCTAACCGTAGCCGCCTTGATTGTCATCCAGTTCTTATGGGTGCTGTGGTCCTTAGGCCGAATGGACGCGCAGGATATGGCGCAGGGATGGATGCTTTGTTTGTATCAATTCCCGTTGCTCAACACCATCATGATGCCCGTAGTTGCAGCCGTCATCGCTTCTCAGCTTTGCGATATTGAGCATAAGGGTAATACGCTGAAGCTCCTCGAAACCGTGATGCCATCCGGGCGACTATTTGACGCTAAATTTCTTGTGAGTGCCCTATATATCCTTGCCGCTGTTTTGTTGCAAGCGGGTTCAATTGCTGCGCTTGGCAGTATAAAAGGCTTTACCTACTCTGTACCCCTGACAAAGCTGTTCCAATACGGGGTCTTCACACTGGTGGTGGGACTCACATTATTGCTTTTTCAAGTTATCTTGTCCCTGCTCTTTACCCATCAGGTTGTACCTTTTATCGTCGGACTTGTTGGCGGTTTGGCCGGCCTGTATAGTCTGTTTTTCCCAGCAGCAATTAATCGTCTGCTGCTTTGGGGATACTATGGCGTGTTGATGCAAGTAGGAATGGACTGGGAACCTGCCACCCGCGTGGTGGACTACTACTATTTGCCCATCGATTGGCCCGGCGTGATTACCATAATCGCAGTTTTTTCGGCGCTGTATTTCATCGGCCGAATACTGTACCAGAAAAAGGAGGTATAGCGATGTATACAAAAACACTACGTGCGGAAATGACGAAACTCCGCAGGAGTCCGGTCTGGCTCCCATTTTTTCTTGTCCCTTTACTGCCGGCTGTGATGGGCACCTTTAACTATCTACAAAACACAGCCATATTAACACAAGAATGGTATAGCCTTTGGACTCAGCACACCCTGTTTCTCTGCTATTTCTTCTTCCCCATACTTATCGGGGTATACACTGCCTATCTTTTAAGGCTGGAACACACCCATCATAATTGGAATGCGATGATGTCCGCTCCTGTCAAACCGGTCTATCTTTATCTGGCAAAACTGACGCTTTGCGCCGTCATGGTGTGTCTCACTCAGCTTTGGATTGGTCTGCTATTCATCATTTCGGGTAAGCTTTGCGGTTTTACCACACCGATTCCGCCCGAACTACTTGTTTGGCTGGTTTCCGGCATGCTGGGTGGGCTGGTTATTGCCACCCTACAGTACTGTCTTTCTTTGGTCATCAAAAGCTTTGCGGTTCCTGTTGGTATATCTTTGGCAGGTGGAATTGCGGGATTTGTCGCTTTTGCTAAAGGGCTTGGCGTATGGTTTCCATATTCGCTTTACAGCCTCGGGATGCGTGCAAACGATCCGGGTGGCGCTTTGGCGGTCCATCCGCTACTATATATCGGGAATAGCTTGCTATTTATTATATTGGGGATAATATTCTCCAGCCTGTGGATGTCTCATAAAGATATCAACACCTAATTCTTTAATAAATATCCCCCGGCTTCGCTGGGGGTTTTCTTATAAAATCAAAAGAACCTGCGCCCCTTTTTAGGTGCAGGTTCTTTTAAAACAATTCTGGAATATATCTTATTAAGCTCACAGGATATTTCACCAAATTCAATCGTACTTTGAAAAACAATGAGTTATCTAAATATCGCGATACACAATCGACGCCAATCCATACTCCGCACGCTTCTGTTTGCCAAACTGAGCAAAGAAATTCCCCGAAGCCATGGGGTCCGGCGCATATCCAAACCCAGCCGTATCCGGCTTAACTTCTGCGGTTCCGTCTAAAATCCGTTTATCCAGTTCAATAAAATCATCAATATAAGGGTCTGGGAGCAACATACAACCATTATGCGAAGGGCAGATCGCTTCAAATGCATGCCGATTCTTCTTTAAGCGCTGCATATTTAATAGATGCGAATTCACTTTTGTCTTAAGCGGCCAGTCGGGCTTTACAAAAAGCATGAGCACTTGCCCACTTTCCAGCTCATCGCCGGTAAACAAAAGGCTGTTTTGTTTGTCCAGCAAGGCAACACTGCCCTGATGATGTCCTGGAATTTGCCAAACTTCAATCTCAACATCGCCACCAAGATTAATGATGTCCCCCTCCTTTATATTGTATATCTGATAGTTTTGATAAGGTTTATTTGCCATCCACTCATCATGGATGGGGGCAAAGGTCGTTTTGCAGTCTTGAACCGAGGCGCTTGTCATCCAAACTTCCGGCCACCATCCGTTACCACCCGTATGGTCAAAATGTCCGTGCGTATTAATGACGCGTATCGGGCGTTTGGTGATCTGCTCAACGTAAGCGCGTATGTTACCATTCCCATATCCCGTATCAATCAAAAGCGCCGCATCCTTGCCTTCAATCAGGAACATAAAATTCTGCCAGCGATTGGTGATGGCCCACACATTCGGTTTGATTTGCCATTTACCAAACAGCAATCCTTGCGCATCTGTATTCATCTATATCACTCCTATTTATTCAATATAGAAAAAAACCTATTGTAAAGTCAACAATAGGTTTTCTGCTTCATTTATTATATTCTACAATCTATTATTGACTGATTCACGTATTATGAGCTCCGGCAACAGTTTTACCTGCTGCGTTGCCACAATTTTCTTATCATTTATTTTGCCTATGATCAGCTTAACCCCGATTCTCGCCATATCTTGTGCCGGCGGAGAAATGGTCGTTAAGGCACATTCCAAAAACTCGGATTCACGAATATTATCGTAACCAATGAAAGATATATCCTCAGGTATCGAAAGCCCTTGTTCATAGGCCGCTTTCATAGCGCCAATGGCCACGTTATCGTACTGTGCAACAATCGCTGTCGGAACATTGCCCGATTTTAAGAGTTCTTTCATACCCGCATAGCCGGCCTGTTCAAAACGAGAATTAGACCGCATCACCATAGCTGGGTCATACGCCAATTCATTTTGCTCCATCGCAGCTTTAAACATCGGTTGACGCACCATATCCGCCGTCTTATCTCCGATGAATCCAATATGCGTATGTCCGTTTTCTTTTAGGTAAGACACAGCTTTATTAATACCATGCGCATCATCGATCATAATATAATCAAATTGGTCAAAATGGACAAATGATTGGATGAAAATGATAGGAATGTCGTATGACTTAGTAAGCTCCTTAACCTTCTTTGCCACTTCCTTATAATAAGAACCCGCCACCAAAATACCGTCAACACTTCTTCCCGCAAAAAGATCAAGATATCTAATCTCCTCTTTTACGTTAAAGTCTGTAATGCCGATAATCAAAGAATACTCGATCCGTTTTAATTCGTCCTCAACACTATTCAGTATTTTAACAAAATAGTTACTGCTGACTTCCGGAATAATCAGACCCAGTGTTTTTGTGCCCTTGCCCACCAAAGCACGCGCCGCTAAATTCGGCGTGTAGTTTAAGGCTTGGGCTATTTTTTTAACTCTGATAATGGTTTCGGTACTAATCTCAGGGCTGTCATTCAAAGCTTTTGAAACAGTCGATACATTCACTTTTGCTCTCTTAGCGATGTCTTTTAATGTTATGCTCATATCATTATCCCTGTTGTTCTTATTTATGTTATTAATTATATCATAGGCTTAATTATTATCGGTAAACTATTTATCCATAACCCGCGGCCTTTACGAATCATGTCTTCATATTATTAGTTTAGGGAGGAAAGCTCAGCTTCCCTCCCTAGATTGTGTCAATTATTTTCGATAGTAATCGTTATTGATAGAGTTCTTCTTGATAGGTGTCAACATTCTCTTCGGTTACCAATAGTGTACCTGAGTCCACTGTTGAAGGAATCTCTTCGCCTGCATAGTATTCCAAAACCAATCTACCGGATTCATAACCCATTTTGTAGAAGTTTTGAACCATCGTGCCCCAGATCACTCCGGAATCCACATTGTCGATTGTTTCTTGAATATCGTCTACAGCCAAAATAGTGACTTTACCCACAAGGTCTTTTTCTTTAACAACCTGTGCACATGCATTTCCTGCCTGTGCTTCCAACATCAACGCCGCATCAACTTCTGGATGTGCCGCAAAGATCTGCTGGAATTTCTCGGTCGCTAGCAACGGGTCACCATTACTCTGTTCGGTGATAACCACTTTCATGTCAGGATACTTCTCTGCTAATCTTGCTTCAAAAGCAGTCTTGATTTCAAGCTGATTAGGTACATCAACACGAACCATCATGATCGCAATATTTGCAACGCCGCCCATCTGTTCAGCCATCTGATCGGCTGCATAGATACCATAGGCCTTGTTGTCTGTTCCTACATAGGTAACACGTGTTTCTGCGGGTGAGTCTGAGCTGGTATTGAAAATAGGAATGCCAGCTTCTGCAGCTTTCTTATAAACCGTTTCGCAACCGCTCCAGCTATAAGGAACAGCTACAATCGCGTCTGGTTTTTCAGCAATCGCTGCTTCCAAAGCTTCTGCGTAGCCAAGCTCATCGATTTCGGCAATACCTGTAATCTTCAGTTTGAAACCGAATTCTTCAGCGGCGGCTTTTAGGCCGTTCTCTTCAGCAGTGAAAACCGGGTTACCAACCAAAGGATTAACAAAGATCACGTATTTCTGATCTTCTGTTGCAACATCCTCTGCCTGCGCATCGTCTGCTACAACAGCAGCGTCATTATCAGCCGGTTCAGTACTTTGTGTGCTACATCCAGCGAAGGACAGTACCAAAATACATACCATCGCTACAATCATCAACCTTTTTTTCATTTCTTTACTCCTCCATTTATTATACTTAAGCAGGTTCGCTTAAAACTAATCCTATTCCTATTCGTTAAACGCCTGTTGCTGCATGCATAATCTCACTGGGTGAGAAATCTTGACGATCAAATTCACCATTGATATTGCCATTGCCCAAGACAATGATGCGATCGCTCATCGCCAGCAACTCTGGCAGTTCTGATGAAATCATCACCACGCCCATGCCTTTTTTGGCAAGTTCGGTCATGATTTTGTATATTTCCACTTTGGCACCAACGTCAATCCCGCGTGTCGGTTCATCCAGTATCAAAAGTTCGACATTTTTCATCAGCCATTTGGCCAAAATAACCTTTTGCTGGTTACCACCGCTGAGCGAAGTAATCCCATCGGTCATCGCGCCATGCTTCAAGTTCAATCGTTTAGAATATGCATTCGAGGCTTCATTTTCCCGCGCACGTATAATCACACCGTTTTTCGAGATGCCGCCCAGATTGGCCAATGTCATATTCTCTCTAATCGTCATCGATTCGACGATACCCGATTTTTTCCGATCTTCAGTCAGAAGACCGATATTGTACTCGATCGCTTGATTGGGACTGCTAATATTGATTTTTTTCCCGTTCATAAATGTTTCGCCGTCTGTCTTCTTAATCGCGCCAAAGATTGCGTTAACCAATTCGCTTCTGCCCGATCCGACCAGCCCAGCAATACCCAATATCTCGCCACGGTGAACATCAAAGGATACATCCTCCACGATGTTTTTGTGAGACACGTAAGGGTGCGGTACCGTAACGTTTTTCGCGCTAAACAGCACGCCGCCTCGTTCGACCTCTTCTTTTGGGAACATGGTCGAAATTTTCCGGCCGACCATATCCTCAATCATGCTGTTGGTCGAAACGTCTTTTGCCATATTGGTGGAGATCAATTTGCCATCACGCAACACGCTGATCCGATCCGCCACCTGAAAAACCTCTTCCAATTTGTGTGAGATATAAATACTCGAAATGCCTTCGGCTTTGAGGTTCTTTATAATTTTAATCAGTATCTGACAATCGACTTCGGTTAGCGCCGATGTAGGTTCATCCAAAACAAGAAGTTTTGGTTTTCTCGATATCGCCTTAGCAATACAAAGCAGCTGCTGTTGGCTGGTGCTTAGGTTTCTTACCATCTCTTTTGACGATACATCCAAGCCCACAATTTCGAGATACTTTTTTGCATTTTCATGCATCTTTTTATTATCGACGACAAACCCAAACTTCTTTGGATAACAGCCAAGAAACATATTTTCTGCAACAGTCAAGTCTAAATGCAAGCTGATTTCTTGGTAAATCATCTCTATCCCTGCAGCTTCAGAGTCGCCAGAGCTTTTGAACATCTGTGGCTTTTGGTCGATGTAGATTTCTCCTTCGTACGTTCCGTTTGCATAGCTACCGCTCAAGATTTTCATCAAGGTCGATTTGCCTGCGCCGTTTTCCCCTACCAGCGCAACAACTTCGCCATAGTCAAGATCTATACTCACATCGTCCAACGCCACAGTTGCCCCAAAGCGTTTGAAGATATTTCTCATTTCTAATAGTTCGCCCATTTTCATTCTCCAGTTGGTTAGTTTGCGCCCTTAATTCTTCTCTTAGATTGATCGATGATAACGGCCAAAATAATGATGAATCCAACAACGAAATTCTGCCAATATACCGAAACTCCGACCAAGGTCATGCCGTTTGTGATGACGCTCATAAATAGCGCACCGAGAATTGAACCAAGAATTGTACCCGAGCCACCAGACATGCTTGTTCCGCCGATGATGACCGATGCGATAACTTTCATCTCATAGCCTTCACCAATCGTCGGTTGAGATGCGCCGAGTCGTGATGCGATGAGAATACCGGTCAATGCAGAAAGTGTGGTGACCACAATATATACGGCGGTTTTAATCAGATTAACTTTAATACCTGACAGTCTGGCTGTTTCTTCGTTTCCACCCAGCGCATAGACCATCCGGCCATACACAGTTTTTCGTAAGATGAAGCTAAACAGTATCGATAGCGCCACCGCAATAATCAGTACATAGGGTATTCCTGCAATACTCTCTTGGCCAATCGCATTAAAGCTCTCAGGCAATGGGTAAATCGGTACACCTTGTGTTAAGATGAGCACCAGCCCTCTGGCCATATACATGGTACCTAGTGTTGTAATCAGTGAAGGCACATTGAATTTTACAATAATCAATGCATTAAATGCTCCGCCGACAGCACCTGCTAACAGTGTAATAATGATGGATAACCATACTGGAATCCCAGCGGACATACATAACCCAACCACTAAACTCATCAAAGCTACAAAAGATCCTACCGATAGGTCAAGGCCTCTTGCAATTAAAACAAACGTCATACCGAGAGAAATGATGATGATAAACGAAGTGTTTCTCAGCACATCAATGATATTCGACATAGATAGAAATACAGGATTCAGAATCGCAATAATGATACTTATTACGACTAAAGGAATCAGTATTCCCATTTCACTCGCGCCCATAAATCTCTTTATGAACGACTTTTTTTGTATCTGGCGTTTTTTGTCCATCTTTTTTCTACCTCACTTTTATTGCTGTATCTTCATCAAAGACTCACTTTGAACGGTTTGGCTGGCAAGCCCGCGCTGTTAAAAACATTTGCTTTGGTATAACCTTTCCACAAATACCGTACTTCCACGACCTTAGCGAAGATAAACTTTTTACAATATATATATAACCGATTATTTAAAATAAATGCTTCGAATTTCTTGATTTCTTGATTTTCAACGAAAACCTGTAATCCACTGATTGAATCACCTTTCAGCACCAATCCTTCACCTGCGTTTTTAAAATCGATGACAATCTTTGAATCATCACGCAGCATGTTTTCAAATTCCGGAGGCTCGCACAGGATATCTTCGCCATATACTTTGCCCATGGCCATCAGTGCCAAACGTTCACCGACCGGCTTTTTCTGCTTTGGATGAATATCGTATGCCATACCCTGATCCATGATTGAGATCATATGTGCGTTCGGCACATTTTTTGATACGCGTTCCTGTTGTTCCCGCACTTGCGGATAATTTACTCCCGTATCCCGCATCCAAATATCGAAGGGGGCTAGTTGTACAAAGATGAACGGGAAATCGTCCTGCCATGCTTCTCGCCAGCACCGAATGACAGAAGAAAATAATTTGCCATAAAGTGCCGCTTTTTTATCATCGGTTTCTCCCTGATACCAGATGGTACCGCGTACGGTATACCCGATGATGGGTTTGACCATTGTCTGATACAAGCCCGCTGGTCTGTTAATATACTTTGGACCGACAAGGTCCGCTAACGCTTTTCTTACGGATTCAATATATGCGTGCTCCATGTGCTGCTTGGTATAGAACGTTGTTGCAAAAAGTCCGTTGATCACCAATTCAAATTCGGGATTTTTATATAAATCTTTGACTTCCTGATACGCTTTCTCGTACGCATCCATATCCAATGTCTTAAGTGCGTTTTGATATTCGTCGATATATACCTTTAGGTCTTCATCATCTGCTAAATACTTTTCGTCCATCCATGTCGACGCAGAAGTTCCTCCCATATGACAGCTAATGATACCGATTGGTACTTGATATTTTTCATAAAGCTTCTTTGCAAAGTAGAAACCTACAGCCGAGAAATCCGGCGTGCATTGAGGTTCACTTATCCGCCAAATGCCACTATTGCTAAAGTCTTCTGTCTTTTCCTGTCCGGGGTATGTAATTTTAGGGCAATCGTAAAACCGAATATTTTGATTTTCATAGTATGGCGCGACATCGCTCGCATCGCTATCATACTTTAGTGGAAAGTCCATATTGGATTGACCAGCTGCTATCCAAACTTCTCCGATGGCTACGTTGCTTAGCACAATCTCTTCACTTTGTGAAGCAATAATCATTTGGCAGGATATCGCTGTATCCATGGGTGGCAATGTGACCAACCATCTTCCGTTTACTGAAATCGTACGCTCAGAAATGCCATTAATGCTTACGGTTACTTCATTTCCGTCCGG